>NZWA01000036.1 GCA_002697505.1 Flavobacteriales bacterium
TAATGCCAGGGAAAGTCAACCCAACTCAGTGTGAAGCATTAACAATGGTATGCGCGCAAATTATTGGTAATGATACTTCTATTTCAGTTGGAGGGATGCAAGGACATTATGAGTTAAATGTTTTCAAACCACTAATTGCAAAAAATATTTTAGAATCTGCAAGATTAATTGCAGATGCGTGCACATCTTTTAATATTAATTGTTTTGAAGGTATTGAACCAAACTTATCTAAAATAAACTTTAATTTAAATAACTCTTTAATGTTAGTTACAGCGCTTAATACAAAAATTGGTTATGAAAAAGCAGCTGAAATTGCTAAAGCGGCTCATAAAAATAATACAACTTTGAAAGAAGAAGCTATCAGGTTAGGATATATGTCCTCTGAAGAATTTGATAATTGGGTGCAACCTGAAAAAATGTGTGGAAATATTTAGTTAGTATTTTTAAATTTACTCAGGTCAGAAACAAATTTTTTAATATGCTGCTCCTCTTCTTTTTTACAAACCAATAAAACATCATCTTTTTCAACTATTATATACCCCTCTAAACCCTGAAGGACAACTACTTTTTCATTAGGCATTTTGACTATATTGTTATTACAATCATAGGTAATAACATTTTTTCCAGTAATTGTATTTTCATTTTTATCCAAAGATAATTTTTTATAAAGTGAACCCCACGTACCTAAATCTGTCCAACCAAATCCCGCTGGGTATACATAAACATTGTTAGCTTTTTCCATGATTGCATAATCAATTGAAATATTTTTACATAATCCAAAAACTCTTTCAATATACTTAGATTCATCATTAGTATTATAAAACTGTTTTCCCTCTTCAAATATGTCATATATATCGCGCAGGTACTTCCTAAAAGCAATATTAATAGATTTAGCACTCCAAACAAACATGCCAGAATTCCATAAAAAATCTCCACTATCAATAAAACTTAACGCCAAATCTTGGTTAGGTTTTTCTGTGAAAGTTTTTACCTTATTTACATTTTGAAATGAATTTAATTTCTCATCAGTATATTGAATATACCCATATCCTGTATCAGGCCATAATGGCTTAATTCCTAAAGTTAATAATACATCATTTGATTTTGTTATTTCAAACGAATCATTTACTATTTTAATAAATTCTTCTTCATTTTCAATAAGATGATCAGATGCAGCTACTAATATATTTGCATCTTTATTAAGCTTTTCAATTTTAAAAGTAGCATATGCAATACAAGGAGCTGTATTTCTCATCATTGGTTCACACAAAATATTTTTAGAATTTAAATCGGTTAATTGGTTCTTACATAAATCTATATATTTTTTATTTGTTACAATAAAAATATTTTCATTAATACAAATCTTTTGTAGACGTTTAAATGTTTTTTGTATTAACGTTTCTCCAGTATTGAGTATATCTAAAAATTGTTTTGGGCAGTCCTCAGTGCTAAGAGGCCAAAACCTTGAACCTATACCACCTGCCATTATTACTGCATAATTATTTTTGTTCATACTCATTGTTTTTCTGCAAAAGTAACTTCTGTTAATGGATGAAACAAATATTTAGCACATGATTTTTCTTCAATACATTCATAATATTTCCTTCTTTTTTTCCCCTTTATATATGATTTATTTCTATTATCTAAAGTTTTAAAAATTGATTTCTCTTCTATTTCATCCAAAATAAGAGTTTTTTTATTGTTATAATTTCGTAAAACTCTTGCAAGCTCAATATCTGAAAATGATGAATATGTTGGATTAATCAGGTGTTTTGATAAACAGTTTAAAATATCATTTGGCAAATGATTTGGTGTTAAGAAGTTTAACATCATTAACTTAAAAGTTTTTTTCCATTCATTTCCATGTGGCTTAACATTATTTTGATGCTTTCTGTAAACAAAAGCATGAGCAAGTTCATGAGTTAAGGTAATTAGAAAAGAATATTTGTTTAAGTTATTATTAATGGTAATATAAAACTTATTATTAATGACTTTAAAATCTCCAAATTTAGTTTTTCTTGGTTTTGATAATTTAATATCAACATTAAGATCAAAAATCCAATGATTTATTAACTGACATGTTTTTTTTGGTAGAAATGAGCAAATGTTAAACATATCAATTAATTAATAATTTATTAGACAGAAAATCAAAATCCTAAAAATAAAGAAAAATAACCTACTATTAAAGCTATGGAAAGTCCAAACAAAGAAACAAATAGACCTTCTTTTTTGTTATCTGCAAGTAATGGGAAAATACCATCTCCGCTAGTTGCTATAGATGCTGTAATTAATGCTGATAAAGGAAAGTTTGGAATAACGATAAATGCTACTGCTACCGAAATCATTCCTCCACAGCCAGGTGTAAGACCAATTAGTGCAGCAATAAGTATAAGAGCATAAGATGAAGAAGCCATCCAAGAATCAAAAGTTTCTGCACCTACAACAATATCTATAAAAAAATTTGAAATAAATAGACCAACAAACACAAAAGTAACAACCATAGCTAAATCTGAAACCGCATGTAAAAGGGTTGATTTTAGATTATTGTAGTTACTGTAGCAATCATGATTTTTATAGCTAAACTTATTAACTAAATAAAAAATCATACATGTAATAGAAAATATAATTGATACCCAAAATGTTAAATTTTCAATAGATTTTATACCCCCACCCCAAAGCGCCATAATTGAACCTGGAGCTAAAAATAAAGACATTAATAAAATACTTTTAAAACCTATTTTCTGAATAAAAAAATCTGAGAAACTTGATTTCTCAGAAAAATTATTGGTCAATTTTTTTTCATCTTTCAAAGATATATGATTGTTGATTTTAAATCCAATTATATCAAATAAATATCCAAAAATAATACCTGCTATTATTCCAAAAAGAGTAATTATAAAATACGCCTTTAAATTACCAATAACATCAGCCTCTTCAGATGCTCCCAAGAGAACAAATGATCCCTCACCCAACGTACTGGTAAATGCAGCCAATAAACCTCCGAAAGAAATTTTATTACTTTTATATAGTGATGCAATTACTATTGTAGCTCCACAACCAGGAATAGCTCCTAAAAAAGCTCCGAATATTGGATGTAACTTTTTCGGTCCTAATTGATTTAATATGTTACCGTTTCGTTGTTTTGCGAAAAAACTAATAACTGCAAAACCAATTATGGAAATAGATACGTATCCTGCAATTGCGCCAGCAGCTTCCAAGTTATCTAAAAAAAACTCAAAGTAATTAAAATTCATAAAACTGAAACATAACTAAAAAATTAGAACACAAAAGTATTTATTTAGAATGAATCTAAGAAAAAAAAGAAGGATAATTAGCATCTTCAAAAATGAGCGAAAATTTAGGACAATCACAATCATTTTTCTTTAAAACGGCACAAGATGAAAATAATAGTATAATTAAAAAAAGTACTATATATTTTTTTTTAATTTGCATTATGCAATATTAAAAAAAAAATGAAAGTAAATAAATTATTAATACTTTTATAAAATGTTCAAAATACTAAAAGATATTGGAAGTTATTTTATATTGATTTCAAGAGTCTTAAGCATTCCAAAAAAATGGAGTGTTTTTAGAAAACAGTTATCATTGGAATTTGAAAAAATTGGTTTAAATTCAATTAGTATTGTCGTTATTATTTCATTTTTTGTAGGTGGAGTTATTAGTATCCAAACAGCATATAATTTAGTTAGTCCTTTACTACCTACATACATAATTGGTTTAGCTAGTCGTGATTCCTTAATACTTGAATTTTCACCAACAATGGTATCTTTGATTTTAGCAGGAAAAGTAGGCTCTAGCATAGCCTCAGAACTCGGATCTATGAGAGTTACGGAGCAAATTGATGCGTTAGAGATAATGGGAATCAATTCTGCTTCATTTTTAATTTTACCTAAAATAATAACATCTATTTTCTTTTTTCCAATTCTTGTAATTTTAAGCATGGGTATTGGTATGATAGGAGCTTGGGTCGGAGCTTTATCTGCAGACGTAACAACTGCCGAATTTTTATTTGGATTAAAATATGAATTTATTCCATTTTACATTAGCTACGCAGTTATTAAAACTATATTTTTCGCATTTATTATATCTTCTGTATCATCGTTTTACGGATACAATACAAAAGAAGGAGCAATTTCTGTTGGAAAATCAAGCACAAAAGCAGTGGTTTCTAGTAGTATTTTAATTTTACTCTTTAACTATATTTTAACAGATTTAATTTTAGCATGATCGAGGTCAAGAAAATAAATAAATCTTTTGGAAATCAACATGTTTTAAAAGATATATCTTTTAGATTTATTAGAGGAAAAACTAATCTAATTATTGGTGAAAGCGGTTCAGGAAAAACTACTTTATTAAAAATTTTAATAGGTCTTCATAATTATGATAATGGAACAGTTTTGTTTGGTGATGTTAATTTAAATAATATATCAAAAAAAGAGCAACGTCTTCTAAGACAAAACATAGGAATGCTATTTCAAGGTGGTGCATTGTACGACCATATGACAGTTGAAGAAAATATTATGTTTCCTTTAACGATGTTCACAAATAAGTCTAATAGAGAGAAAAAAGAAAGGGTCAATTTTTGTTTGGAAAGAGTTAATTTATCAGGAAAAAATAACCTTATGCCNTCAGAGCTAAGTGGCGGAATGACAAAAAGAGTTGCTATAGCCAGAGCAATTTCAATGCANCCAAAATATTTGCTTTGTGATGAACCCAACTCNGGACTTGATCCTAAAACTGCTATTTTAATTGATAATTTGATACATGAAATTACAGAAGAATTTGANATGACAACAATTGTTAACACTCATGACATGAATTCGGTNATGCAAATNGGTGANAACATTGCNTTTATTNATAATGGAAATATTTGGTGGAGAGGAAATAAAAAAGAAATAATAAATAGNNAAAATAAAGAGCTAAATGAATTTGTTTTCGCTTCNGATCTATTTANTCTTCTNAAAAAGAAAAATGAAAAAAGTTAAACCAAAAAAATATTTGGGTCAGCACTTTCTGAATGATGAAAATATTTCNCAAAAAATTGTNCAACTACTTGAAAATAAACAAAANTTNTTTTTAGAAATTGGACCTGGAACTGGAGTTCTAACAAAATATTTAATTAAAAAGAATTCNGATTTTNGCTTGATTGAAATAGATTCAGAATGTNTNAANTTTTTAGTNTCAAACTATCCCAAAANAAAAAATAAAATACTTGAAATTGACTTTCTGAAATTAAANCTCGCTAACAATTTNCCAAAAAAANTTAGTGTGATTGGAAACTTNCCATATAATATTTCATCTCAAATTTTTTTTAAAATTTTAGAAAATAAAAATCAAATTATTGAAACTGTTGCAATGNTTCAGATGGAAGTAGCTGAAAGAATGGTAGCNCTTAGTGGTAAAAAAAGAGGNATTTTATCTGTTCTTANACAAGCATTTTATAATATAAAATATTGTATGACTGTAAANCCAAATGTNTTCANACCNCNACCAAAAGTAAAATCTGCAGTNATTAAATTAACTAGAAATGATAGGACTTCATTNNCATGTGATGAAAATTTATTTTNTAAAATAGTTAAAACAGCTTTTAACCAAAGAAGAAAAACTTTGAAAAATGCACTAAAAACATTTATTTTGCTAAATACNTTTGAAGTTAACAACTTATTAAAATTAAGAGCAGAGGATTTATCAGTTGAAAATTTTATAACATTAACANTTAATGCCAAAAACAATTAANATAAATAAAGACTTTATTGATAATTTAGTTGTATTNATTAAAAATAAAGATCANAAAAAANTTCAAAAAAGTTTACTCAACNTTCATCATGCTGATATTGCTGAAATNATTACAAATTTATCAGAATTTGAATCACAATTTTTATACGAAAATTTACATGATGAAANNGCNGCTCTTGTATTAAAAGAAGTTGAAGATGAAAAAAGNAAAACCTTACTATCTAAGCTTTCTGCAAAANAGATTGCNGTTGATGTAATTGACAATTTAGAATCTGATGATGCTGTTGATGTTATTTTAGATTTATCAGANAAAAANAAAGAAGAAGTANTATCACANATNGAAAATGAAGATTATGCTAANGATTTATCTGACTTGCTTAAATATGAAGAAAATACAGCTGGTAGNATGATGGCAACAGAGCTTATAAAAGTAAATGAAAATTGGAATACACTNGAATGCTTNAAAAAAATGAGAANACAAGCAGAATATGTAAAAAAAGTTCATACAATNTATGTNGTTAACAANAATAATNAACTACTTGGNACAATGTCATTAAANAGATTATTAATTTCAAATAAAGACACAAAAGTTAGAGATATTNTAAATTCAGATGTNTATTATGTAAAAACAGATACNAGNACTGAAGAAATTGCAAATTTGATGAANAAATATGACTTGATAATTTTACCTGTTGTAAATGAGAATCAAGAACTACTTGGTAGAATTACAATTGATGATGTTATTGATGTAGTTAAAGAAGAAGCAGAAAANGANTATCAAATGGCNTCAGGAATTTACGAAGANATTGAAAATAATGCNGNNATATTAACTATCACTAGAGTAAGNTTNCCATGGCTAATAATAGGAATGATNGGAGGTGTNTTAGGAGCAAAAGTTATTGGTGTATTTGATATTCAAAAACATTTTGAGCTCGCNTTNTTTATTCCGTTAATAGCTGCNATGGGGGGTAATGTGGGNGTACAGTCTGCTGCAATTGTGGTGCAAAGTTTAGCNAATAAATCTATANATATAAAAAATATAAGTGAAAAATTAACNAAGGAANTAGNAGTTGGATTATTAAANGGATTAATATGTGGATGTTTAGTTTTTNTATTTACTTATNTTCTTGGNTATAATTTATTNCTTGCTATTACTGTAAGTTTATCACTGATCATNGTTATANTATTTGCAGCATTGTTTGGTACATTTATCCCNCTAACATTACAAAAGTATAATGTTGATCCTGCAGTAGCAACTGGACCTTTTATTACTACAATTAGTGATATATTNGGTTTATTAATTTATTTTTTAATAGGTCAAACAATTTTACAATGAAAATTCTTTTTGTTGATAAAGTACACTCATTTTTANATGAAAGATTNATTNAAAATGGAAACAAATGTGNNAATGCATTCNATCANTCCAAAAAAGANATAGAAAAAAATATTAGTAAATATGATGGTTTAGTTATAAGGAGTCGATTTAAAATTAATGATTCGTTTTTGAAAAAAGCAGTAAATTTAAAATTNATTGCAAGAGCTGGATCAGGATTAGAAAATATTGATGTTAAATACGCAAAATCAAAAAATATANATTGTATTAATGCACCTGAAGGAAATAANCAAGCTGTAGCTGANCATGCACTTGCACTNATCNTGTCNCTTTTCAACAACATNATNAAAAGTAATGANGAAATTNAAAATANTATTTGGCTNAGAGAAGAAAATCGTGGTANNGAATTACAAGGAAAAACTATTGGTATTATTGGATTCGGNAATACTGGTTCTGCATTAGCAAGTTTGTTNTCATCATTTAANCTAAANATATTAGCGTATGATAAATTTTTAAAANAACACAAGTTTAAAAGCTCNCTTAAACAAATTTATAAAGATGCCGATATTATTAGCTTACATATNCCTTANAATGAAGAAAATAAATATTTTATAAATGAANNATTTATAAATAATTGTANAAAANCTATTTACTTGATNAATACATCTAGAGGTCTNTGTNTTAATACGAGCGATATTGTTANTGGNATGAAAAATGGAAANATAAANGGTNTTTGNATGGATGTTTTAGAGTATGAAACTTCATGTTTTAAAAATCTTAAATTAGAAAAAATTGCGGCTNAAAANTTANAATACCTTAATAATTCTAAAAANGTAATTTTAACACCACATATAGCTGGTCTGACTANAGANAGTGAGTTAAAAATNAGTCAANTTTTATTTNAAAAAATAACAANACTAAACTTGTGCGATTANTTGAANAGTTGTTCTAGATTTTTGCTGAAGAATAATATTATTTTTNTTTATAANTTTCTCNAAACTTCTTTTNTTATAGTTTTTNATTGTNTATAAAATCAAATTATCNTTATATACAACCCTAAAAAATGATTTGAGTTCATTAATTGTTTTAGGAATTTTAAANNTATCATTATNAACACAGANAGAAAANGAAACTGCAGAATTTTGCATTAAATTTACTTCAACNAAGTTCTTTGANAATATTGAAAATATTTGACTTATNTGGTTTTCCACAATAAAAGTTAANTCTCTTGCAGATATTGAAATAAGTATCTGATTTTCTTTTACTATATAGCTTTCNATATCTNNATTTTGNTTNGATATTTTTGAAATTNTTGTNCCCTTTTCATTTGAATTATAAAANGATTTTATNTCNAGNGGAATCAACTTTTTTTTCAGTGGNTGAATAGTTTTTGGATGAATTACTTTAGCTCCANAAAATGCTAGCTCAATCGCTTCATCATATGAAATATGCNTAAACAATTGTGTTTGGTCAAAAATTGCTGGGTCNGCATTCATNAGACCAGGAACATCNTTCCATATTATCACTTTTTTAGNANTTAAACAATATGCTAAAATAGCTGCAGTGAAATCAGAACCNTCTCTNCCTANNGTAGTTGTATTATTTTCNGATGTAGANCCTATAAATCCTTGTGTAACTACAATTCCACTTTTTAAATTTTTACAAGCTAACCTCNTCGTGTCGTTCCAGTTTATTTTNGCATTTCTGTAACTATCATCTGTTCTTATTATATCTCTAATATCAGTCCAGTGATTTATAATTTTATTTTTATGNAGAAAAGCNCTCATTATTTTCGTAGATAATAATTCTCCTNNAGCTACAATTTGATCATAATAATATGANTAATTATCTGTTGGGGCNTCATCTACTACCCATTCAATTTCAACAATNANATTATTAATTTCATCAAATACTTTATCATTCTNATNAAATAATNGGCTAGCTATACNTNCGTGAAAATCTCTGACTTTTTTTAATAAATTTCTAACNTTTTTTTGNTTTTTAAAATAAGAATTTACAACTTCTTCAAGCATNTTTGTAACCTTTCCCATGGCNGAGAACACTATNACCATATCATCTTCTTTATTTTCAGATATTATCTTTGTTACGAGTTTAATATTAGNANNGTTTTTTAAAGAAGATCCACCAAATTTATATATACTATTCATATATTATTTTCTATCNCAAAGTAAAAATTATTTTTTCAAAATATAATATTAAATTTTCGATATTTGTATAAAAATTAAATATGAAAGTAGCATTATTAACAGCNGGTGGAATAGCTCCTTGCCTATCCGCTGCCGTTGGTCGNTTAGTACATAATTATTTACATAAATATCCAGATNTTGAAATTATNGGTTANTTGAACGGATACAAAGGATTNTTATTAGGNAAATCAATATCTTTTCCTAAATCATTACAAGATAAGTGCGAGGATTTTTATCAGTTTGGAGGCTCTCCAATTGGAAATAGTCGAGTTAAATTGACTAATATTGAGGACTGTGTTNANAAAGGATATATTGAATCAGGAGAAAATCCACTAGAAATAGCNGCGAATCAATTGGTTAGAGATAAGGTGACAATANTACATACNATTGGAGGAGATGACACCAATACTACTGCNGCAGATTTAGCAACTTTTTTAGAACAAAATAACTATAACTTAACAGTAGTTGGNTTGCCAAAAACTATTGATAATGATGTATTTCCTATAANTCAAACATTAGGTGCATGGACAGCGGCTGAACAANGTGCAAAATTTTTTGAAAATATAGTTAATGAAAATACAACATCNGATAGACAACTAATTATTCATGAAGTAATGGGNAGAAACTGTGGTTGGCTTACCGCAGCAACTGCTTATGAATACAGAAAAAGATTAAGTACAAAAAAATTNATTNCTGAAATTGGCCTTAATAAAGAAAAATGGGATATNCATTCAGTCTTACTACCTGAAAAAAATATAGATTTTAAACTNGAATGTGATAGATTGAAAAAAATNATGAANAAATATGATTGTGTTAATATTTTTTTAAGNGAAGGNTTTGGNNTTGATATAATTATTAGTGAAAAGAAAAAAAATGGTGAANAAATTTTAAAAGATGCATTTGGACACGTACGATTNGATGATTTAAATCCAGGNAAATGGTTTGCAAAAAAATTTGGNGATATTTTANAAGCTAATAAAATATTAATACAAAAAAGTGGATATTTTNGNAGGTCATCTAAAGCAAATAATAAAGATTTAGANTTAATATTTGAGACATGTGATTATGCTATNAAATCTGCANTTGAGAAAAANAANGGNGTAATTGGAAGAGATGAAGACAAAAATAATANGCTATCNTGTATTGAGTTTAAAAGAATAAAAGGAGGAAAACCTTTTGACACAAATTCAGAATGGTATATTAAAATGATGAAAGATATTAATACTTTATAGTTGATTAAAGAACNCTNAATTCTAAATTCTATCGGAATTCCAAAGAACGTTGAATTCTTAANATCAGAGATTANTAAACAAAAGAATAAAATTCAATTAACTGGACTTGTTGGATCNTCTTTTGCATTGCAATCNAGTTTAACAATTTCAGANTCTGAATTNCCTCAAATTTTNATTCTTGAAAGCAAAGAATCAGCATTATATTTTTTAAATGATTTAGANAGTTTGTTAAAAAAAGAAGTNTTTTTTTTNCCCGCATCNAACTTNAAAAATTACGAGGANAAAAAATATGATAGTAATNNTAGTCTGCTAAGATCTGAAGTTTTATATAAAACAAATCATNAAAATAATTCGNTAATANTTACCTANACAGANGCGCTTTTTGAAAAAGTGGTTNATAGAAATGATTTGAAAAAACTAACGATAGAACTAAAAAAAAATGATTTTTTTTCTTTGGATAAACTTCAAAAATTATTAAATAATTTAAATTTTAATAGAGTTGATTTTGTTGCTGAACCAGGTGAATANTCAATTAGAGGNGGTATTGTAGATATTTACTCTTATTCGNAAGAAAACCCNTATAGATTAGAGTTTTTTGATGATGAAATNGAAANTATTAGAAGTTTTAATATTAATAGTCAACTTTCTATTAAGCANGAAAATCATTTTACTGTTACNCCAAATCCAGAATTTAATTTTAAAACNAANAGACAAAACTTTTTAAGNTACTTTCCANAGAATACTACAATATGGTTAAANGATGTTNTATTTGCAAGAGATCACTTAAATAATTTATANAATAAATCCAATCAGATANATAAAGAAAANAAACTTCTAANCGGTGATGAATATGTAAAACAGTTGTCTGAATTTACAACAGTTGAGAATAATAGNTCATCATTTTTTAATGCAAAANTTAAAATCGAATTTTCTACAATTCCAATAGTTAAGTTCAATAAAAATTTTAATTTANTAAAGGAAGAATTAAAAACTAATGATGAAAANAATTATAAAAACTACATTTTNTGTTCATCTGAAAAACAAAAAAATAGACTTNGTGAAATAATAAANGCAAAAGAAATAAAATATCATTGCTTAATTATNTCATTGCATGAAGGGTTCGTGGATCAANTCAATAAATATGCAATTTATACAGATCATCAAATATTTAATAGATATNATAGAGTTAAATCTAAAACAAAATTTATTAATAAACAANCTATCACTATNAGACAACTAAATTCTTTANAAATAGGTGACTATGTTACACATATAGATCATGGTATTGGTAGATTCAACGGATTACATAAAATCNAAAATAATGGAAAAACNCAAGAAGTTATAAAGCTATTATATAAAGACGGNGACATTTTATACATTAGTATTCATTCTCTTCATAAAATTGCAAAATATTCAAGTAAAGAAGGTTTAATTCCAAAAATTAATCANCTTGGATCTCCAGCATGGGCAAAAACAAAACAAAAAACTAAATCAAAAGTAAAAGAAATAGCATTTAATTTGATTCAACTTTATGCTAAAAGAAAACTAAAAAAAGGTTTTAAATTTTCTCCAGACTCTTATTTACAACATGAACTAGAAGCATCATTTATGTATGAAGATACNCCTGATCAAGAAAAAGCAACAAAAGATGTTAAGACTGACATGGAAAAGGAATCACCAATGGACAGATTAATTTGTGGAGATGTTGGATTTGGTAAAACTGAAATTGCAATTAGAGCTGCATTTAAAGCTNTTTNTGANAGNAAACAAGTAGCTATTTTAGTNCCAACTACAATACTNGCNNTACAACACTATAAAACATTCAAAAAAAGACTTGAAAACTTNCCATGTAATATTGACTATATAANNAGATTCAAATCAAAAAAAGAGCAANTAGATACAATCAAAAACTTAGNTNATGGTAAAATTGATATATTAATTGGAACACATAGAATAGTAAGTAAAGATATTAAATTTATGAACCTTGGGCTCTTGATTATTGATGAAGAACAAAAATTTGGCGTTAACATTAAAGATAAAATTAAACTTATAAAAGAAAATATTGACACGTTAACATTAAGTGCAACACCGATTCCTAGAACTTTACAATTCTCATTGTTAGGNGCAAGAGACTTATCAATTATAAATACACCACCACTAAANAGACAGTCAATTGAAACTAAAGTAATCAGCTTAAATAATCAGGTCATTCAAAATGCAATNAATTATGAAATTTCTAGGGGAGGTCAAATATACTTTATTCATAACAGAATCGATAATATTAGNGAAATAGCAAATTTNCTTAATCAACTTTGTCCAAAAGCAAGAATTAAAATTGGACATGGTCAGATGAAAGGTNNAAAGCTAGAAAATCTAATGGTAGAGTTTATTGAAGGACAATTTGATCTTTTAGTTTCCACTACNATTATTGAAAATGGTGTTGATGTGCCTAATGCTAATACTATTATTATTAATCAAGCACAAAATTTTGGCTTAAGTGATTTACATCAGATGAGAGGCNGAGTTGGTAGATCAAATCAAAAGGCATTCTGTTTTTTAATTAGNCCTCCAAAACATNTTATTTCAAATGANAGCAGGAAANGACTTGATGCTTTGGANCAGTTTTCTGAACTTGGTAGNGGATTTAAAATCGCNATGCGAGATTTAGATATTAGNGGTGCTGGAGATTTACTTGGTGCAGATCAGTCTGGCTTTATTAACGAAATTGGNTTTGAAACNTATCAAAAAATACTNAATGAAGCAATTGATGAACTAAAAGAAGAGAAATTTCAAAAAATCTTTGAAAAAGACAAAGAAAANATCTACAANGGAGANTGTCATTTAGATACTGACTTAGAAATACTAATTCCAGATACTTATGTCACTAANATTTCTGAAAGANTAAATTTATATAAAGAAATAAATAATTTAAANAGTGAATCTGATATTTTATCTTTCTCNAAANATATTAAAGATAGATTTGGAGANNTGCCNACTGAAATANATCNACTATACGATGCNTTAAGAATAAAGTGGTTNGGAAAAAAATTAGGTTTTACTAGAGTTATANTAAAAGACAATAANGTTAGAGCATATCTTCCCGATGAATCAAATAATATTTTTTATAAATCNANCAATTTTACTAAAATTTTGAATTTNGTNAAAGAAAATTTTNANACNACCNAAATGATCAAAAAAAGAAATAAANTGTCCATNTTNGTANAAGACGTTCAAAAAATAGAAAATGCTGTTTCAATATTTAAAGATTTANACGATAATTAGCTTCTAATAATCAACAAATACGACAACTTATTAACAATCTTTTTTTTTCACAAAATATANATGTCAAATACAGTAGTAATTAAGTAATTTGCATNTGAAATAAATANGAATTTTGAAAAATAAAAAAATNAAAAATNTACTTGTTTCTGTTTTTAANAANGANGGNTTGTTATCAGTTATANAAAAATTGGACAANCATGNTGTGAATATTTATTCNACCGGNGGTACTGAACAGTATATTAAAAANNATAANATAAAGGTAACAAANGTTGAGGATTTAACATCATATCCTTCNATCTTAGGAGGNAGAGTTAAAACTTTACATCCAAAAATATTTGGCGGAATACTAGCAAGAAGAGATGTNGANNAAGANAAAAATCAATTAACAAAATATGTNATTCCTGAATTTGATTTAGTTATAGTTGATTTATATCCNTTTGAAAAAACTNTTCAAANACCNAATNTTACAGANNANGAAATAATTGAGAAAATTGATATTGGAGGNATCTCACTNATNAGAGCAGCGGCAAAAAACTTTANAGATGTTCTTGTAGTTTCTGAAATTNGTCAGTATGATNAATTATTAGATATAATTAAAGAAGATTGCTCNTCATCNTTANANGATAGACAGAAATTTGCAATTAATGCATTTAAAATATCTTCNAACTATGACACAAACATTTTCAATTATTTTAGTGATNATAGTAATGATATATTTGTTCAAAATATAAATAAAAAATATAATTTAAGATATGGAGAAAACCCACATCAAGANGGAGTTTTCTTCGGTNATTTAGAGGATTTTNTAACTAAACTNAATGGTAAAGANTTATCTTACAACAATTTACTTGATATTGATGCTGCAATAAATCTAATATCTGAATTTGATGAATCAACATTTGCAATANTAAAACANAACAATGCTTGTGGTGTTGCAAGTAGAGATAATTTACTAGATGCTTGGAAATCTGCTTTAGAAGCAGATCCTATTTCNGCTTTTGGTGGTGTCTTAATTACAAANCGTNANATAAATTTAGAAACAGCTAAAGAAATTGATAAATTATTTTATGAAGTATTAATTGCACCATCATTTGCAAAAGATGCACTCGAANTTNTNACNCAGAAAAAAAATAGAGTTATACTTCTGCAAAAAAATGTTTTATTNCCTAACAANCAATTTAGGACAATTTTAAATGGCGTGCTACAGCAAGAAAAAGATTTAAAAACAGATTCAACAGANGACATGAAAACCGTAACTAAAGTTAGCCCTACAAAACAAGAAGAAATTGATTTAATATTTGCGTCTAAAATTTGTAAACATACAAAATCAAATACAATAGTTTTTGCAAAAAANAAGCAACTAATTNCNAGTGGAGTTGGCCAAACATCNAGGGTAGANGCTTTAAATCAAGCTGTAAAAAAAGCAATTAGTTTTAAATTTAATNTAAATGGTGCAGTTATGGCTTCTGATGCTTTTTTCCCGTTTCCNGACTGTGTAAGTTTAGCAAATGAAGCAGGANTCACATCAGTTATTCANCCTGGNGGNTCAATAAAGGATAATTTATCAATTGAATACTGTGATANACACGAAATGAGTATGGTGATGACAGGAATTAGACATTTTAAACATTAAAAATATTTTATATGGGATTTTTTGATTTTATGCAAGAAGCTATAGCAATTGATTTAGGNACAGCTAACACATTAATAATACATAATGACAAGGTAGTTGTAGATGAACCATCAATTGTTGCAAAAAATGTTAGAACTGGAGAAGTTATTGCAATTGGTAAAAAAGCTCAACAAATGCATGGTAAAGCNCATAAAGAAATTGAAACTTTAAGGCCTTTAAAAGATGGTGTTATAGCAGATTTTCANTCATCCGAGCAAATGATCAGAGGNTTTATTGATATGATTCAGAAAAAAAGATCACTTTTTTCACCAGCATTAAAAATGGTAGTTTGTATTCCTTCAGGAGTAACGGAAGTGGAAAAAAGAGCAGTAATTGATTCTGCTGAACATGCTGGAGCAAAGGACGTATGGTTAATACACGAACCTATGGCAGCTGCNATAGGTATTGGNATTGATGTATTGGAACCAAAAGGCAATATGGTGATCGACATTGGTGGNGGAACAACAGAAATTGCGGTAATTTCTCTTGGGGGAATTGTTTGTGACAAATCTATTAGAGTTGCNGGAGATGAATTTACTGATAATATTAAAACCTATATGAAAACTAGACATAATATTGCTGTTGGAGATATTATGGCTGAAAATATAAAAATAAATGTTGGTTCTGCTTTAACTGAATTAGATGANCCTCCTTCAAACTACCCAGTTCATGGAAGAGATTTAATGAGTGGTATTCCAAAAGAAGTTGTNGTTACATATAAAGAAATAGCAGGTGCNCTTAATAACTCTATAGAACAAATTGAAGATGCAGTCATGAATGCACTGTTCAACACACCTCCTGCCTTATCTGCTGANATTTACAATGAAGGATTATATCTGACTGGNGGTGGTTCAATGCTAAGAGGTTTAGANAAAAGAATNTCAAGAAAAACAAAACTACCTGTNTATGTTGCTGAAGATCCTCTAAGAGCTGTAGCTAGAGGTACCGGTATTGCCTTAAAAAATACAGAAAGCTATTCTTTTTTAATTCAATAGTTTAATGCACAACTTATTAAGATTTATTAAACTAAATCAATCATTATTACTATTTNTAATTTTAGAAAGTTTNTCGATCTTTTTATTTTTATCAAACAACAAATATCAAAATAGNAGATTTATTTTATCAATTAATGAGTATNCTNCTATTGTATATTCNTANTCAGATGCAATCACAAATTATATTCATTTAAAAGAAAAAAACAAGTTCTTGTCAGANGAAAATGCAAAACTATTATCTTTAATAGAAAATCAAGATAATACAATATCTAAGTCAATANATTCTAATAATAATTTTATATNNAAGAGNACAAAAATTATTAATAACTCNATTAATAAAAGAAATAATTATTTAACTATAAATAAAGGAANAGCTCAAGGAGTTAGAGNTGGAATGGGAGTNATTACACAAAAAGGAGTTGTTGGAATAGTACAATCCTCATCAAANAACTATTCTATTGTAATATCTCTATTGCATAATAAAACATCTGTNGGAATAAAATTGAAAAAAAATAATCATTTTGGNATACTGANATGGAACGGTTACAATTATAAAGAAGCTAGTATAAATAATTTTCCAAGTCATATTGATATTTCAATAGATGACACAATAGTAACAAGCTCATACAGNATGATTTTTCCAGAAAATATTAATATTGGTACTGTTAAANAAATTAATGTTGNAGANGGGTATTATAATATTCAAATAGATTTATTTGAAGATTTCAATCAATTGAATTACGCATATGTTGTAAANTCTAAACNTATTAATGAAAAAAAAATATTAGAAAAATCTGTCAGAAATGAGTAGTATNTANAAGAAATATATCTTATTGCTTCCTTTGTATGTTATANTTCAAATTATGATTTTGAATCAAATATTATTTTTTTCATATATCAATCCTTATNTATATCTTATTTTAATTNTAACATTACCNACAAAANCATCTAGTATTTTTCTTTTTNTATATTCATTCATTCTAGGATTTTGTGTAGATATATTTTCAATTAGTATTGGATATCATTCATCTGCTTGTATATTAATTGCATTTTTAAAAAATGCAATACAAAAAATAACAATTCCAANTAATATTTTAAGCGANGAAGATGAAATATCAATAAAAAAAATAGGAAATCAANCATATATAATTTTTTCATTTATACTTATATTATTNCATCATACATGTTTGTTTTTACTTGAACATTTTNATNTTAATTTTAAAATTATTNTTAAAATTTTACTTAGNTCTATTGCTTCATTAATAATTATTTATATTACACAACTTCTCTTACAAACAAAAAAATGATTCAATATAAATACAGANACAAAATTATTATAATCTGTTTTNTGATCATTTCATGTNTTTTTATNTTTAAGTTATTNTATATACAAGTAATAAATAAGAACTATAAATTTTCNGCAAATAATAATGTATTAAGATATGAAGTTCAGCAAGCAACTAGAGGTTTAATTTATGACAGGGATAGTAATTTAATTGTAAGTAATNTTCCTGCTTANGATNTAATGGTAGTACCAAGAGAAGTTAATAAAATTGATACTTTAAATTTATGNAAACTATTAAATATNTCTAGAGAAGANTTTAATTATCGATTACAAGAATCAACAAAATACTCAAAATATAAAGAAAGTGTTTTCGTAAAACATTTGAGTTTAGAAAAAGCAAGCACCCTTTCCGAGCAACTTTTTCAGTTTAATGGTTTTTANTTACGCAAATTAACAATGAGAAAATATCATTATAATGTAGGTGCTAATATTATTGGATACTTAGGTGAAGTCAATGAAGAAAAAACAACAAGAGATAAATATTANATAAAAGGAGATTTTTCAGGNATTAANGGNATAGANGGNGCTTATGAAAAAGATTTACGTGGTGAAAAGGGAATGGCTATTAAATTAGTAGATGTTCATAATAGAGATCAAGGAAAGTTTCAAAACGGAAAATTTGANACTCTTCCAAAACATGGAAACTCTTTATTATCNACAATTGATATCGAACTTCAAAAGTATGGTGAAAAATTAATGNAAAATAAAATNGGCTCAATTGTTGCTATAGAACCATCAACTGGNGAAATATTATCTTTAGTTTCTTCTCCCACTTATAAATTAACTAATTTAAATGGNAGNAAAAGATCTAAAAGTTTTAAAACNTTAAAAGAGAATAAAAANAAACCTCTTTTCAATAGANCTTTGCAAGCTGCTTATCCACCTGGATCAATTTTTAAACTCATNAATGCTTTAATTATTCTTCAGGAAAAAATTGTNACAAAAAANAAAATAATNAGGTGTATAAATGGATATGAATATGACTTAAATAAAAGNGTTAATTGTCACAAACACTCTTCATCAATTAATTTAACTAGTGCCATAGAAACNTCCTGTAANACTTATTTTTGTGAAATATTTTCTGANTATTTTAAAAAAAATGANAGTGTAAATAATGCATATAAGAANTGGTACAGTCACGTAAGAAGCTTTGGAATTGGAGATTATCTGAATAATGATTTTATNACTGGTAATCCAGGAAAGTTACCTAAGTTTACATATTACAATAANCTNTATAGAAATAGTTGGAATGCTAATACAATAATNTCAATGGCAATCGGGCAAGGAGAATTACTNCTAACACCNATACAAATGGCTAATNTAGCAGCCATAATTGCAAATANAGGATATTATTATACACCACATGTAATTAAAAAAATTGAAAATAATGAANTTGATAGTAATTTTACAATAAAAAAATACTGTTCTGTNGAAAGAAAATATTTTGANCCNATAATTGAAGGNATGGAAAAAGTAATTANCGGANCTAATGGAACTGCTAAAAATTCAAGAATTGCAAATATATCATTATGTGGTAAAACTGGAACTGCTCAAAATCCACATGGNGAAGATCATTCAATATTTATAGGNTTTGCCCCAAAAAATAATCCAAAAATTGCAATTGCAGTGTATATTGAAAACGGNGGATATGGCTCTAAATGGGCAGCACCAATTGCTTCACTNATGTCTGAAAAATATATANCTAATANNATTTCAAACATTGATTTAGAANAAGAGATGATTAATGGATATCTAATTAAATAGNTATAGTGAGAAAAACAAAAAATATATTTGNGAATATTGATCATGNTAGTGTNTTTTTATATCTNNTTTTAGTATTAATTGGNGTAACAAATATTTTCGCATCACAATTTAATGAAGATACATCATCTTTTTTTGATCTTTCAACAAGGTATGGAAAGCAAGTTTTATTTTCTGGATTATCTCTTTTAACTGCATTTNTTATTTTAATTATTGATTGGAAATTTTACTTTTCATTATCCTACATNTTTTACTCNTTTATNATANTACTTTTAATAGGTGTATTATTTTTTGGTGACTTAACTGGAGGTGCAAGTTCGTGGTATAGTATTGGNAAATTTAAATTACAACCATCAGAATTTGCAAAATTTGCTACATCNTTAGCCTTGGCAAAATATTACAANAGTATTCATTCTAAAAAATTATCNTCNAATGATAAATTAATCACTTATCTAATTATTGCTTTTCCTATTCTTTTAACTATACTTCAAAATGATTTAGGAACCGCATTAGTTTTTATAAGTTTTTTAATAGTTTTCTANAGAGAAGGTTTATCCCAATATATACTCATCATTGCTATNTTCTTCTCAATTTTATTTNTAATATCCTTATTNGTTGATNCTACTGTNCTTAGTTATATTACNGCAATAATTGGATTGTTTATATTCTTCTTTTCAAGAAGAAGAATCAAAGAATTAATAACAATAACAGTAAGCATAATTATTTGTGTTTTTTTTATTCATTGTGTTAATTATATATTTAATAATTTTTTAGAGACTCATCAACAAAAAAGAATTAATGTTTTATTNGGTAAAGATATAGATCCATATGGNACAGGTTANAATCTCATTCAATCAAAGATTGCAATAGGATCAGGAGGTTTATTTGGTAAAGGATTTTTAAATGGGACNCAAACAAGATTTGATTTTGTACCAGAGCAAAGCACTGATTTTATATTTTGTACNATCGGAGAAGAATGGGGNTTTTTTGGATCTTTTATTTTTATACTTCTATATGTTGCTCTATTNGTTAGAATATTATTTTTAGCTGAGAGACANAGATCAAACTTTAGTAGAATTTANGGCTATAGTGTTGCTTCCATACTNTTTGCNCATTTTGTTATAAATATAGGAATGACAATCGGANTATTACCTGTGATTGGAATACCTCTTCCCTTCATTAGCTACGGAGGATCATCTTTACTANCCTTTACAATTTTACTATTTATATTTCTNAATCTAGACTCATACCGACTACAAATATTAAGATAGANTTAATAGATTTCTGATCTATNATCNNTGATAGTAGATTTGTCTTTTATNGCATTAAATGACTCTACAGCAGAAATANTTTTTAAAGCATTTANCAACTGTATTCTTTCAGTATTTTGATTTTGTNTTTGAATACTNTCTNNTGAAATAGTTTGAAAATAAATNATTGAATTGCTACATTGAANAGGCTGATTATANGTAGCCTCATCAGTGCCGAATATTTTACCTATNAGCTTNGGTTCAAATCCAANTCCNGTAATACTANTTGATGAAAAATTTGATTTAGCAGATTGTACAGTTGTAGAATTACTANTTGCAATATTTTCTANANCTTGATTATTATATAGTTTTTTTACGTGATCATATTTTTTTTGCATCATTACAATTGAAGATATTTCTTCAATTAATGTATTTAGNGGTACAAANCCTTCATCTCTACTTTCAAGTAAATAGCAAACTACAAGTGANTTGTTAATTTCAAATATTTCTGATACATCNCCTTTTTTAGCTTGGTTTACCCATTTTACAATCTCACGNGAATTAGGAAGACCACTAATTGAACTCTTACTTTCTACAATTTGATAATCATTCCTTTTAACCAAATTACTTNTATNAATAAGAGAGTCAAAACNAATACTTGTAGTCATCANTTTACCAGCAAACTCTCNNGCTTGCTTATGNTATTTTTCAAATGTTTCAGTACTTGCAGACACATTTCTATCAATNTGTGCTACTTTAATTTTTTTAATTTTTCTACTATGATCTACAANTTGTATTAAATGNACTCCNAACTGNGTTTCTACAATNTGTAATTGACCTTTAGNTGAAGTAAANCATGCTTCATTAAATTCATCAACCATTCTTCCTTCAGANAACCAACCTAAATCTCCACCTTTNATTGCNGAACCTTTATCATCTGAANTNTTCGCTAATTCTCCAAAATCAACACCANNTTCAANTTGTTTTTTTAATTNATTTAAGNAAGTNTTTGCTGAATCTGNTGTCATTCTTTCATTAGAAANTAAAATNTGNCTNGCNCTTACAGAGTCTGCTCTCTTTTGAACATCAACAAGCTTAGCAATTCTATAATTGNCTTCATTATGCAGATAAGGTCCTATNGTGGNNCCTATTTCTGCATCAAATANTTTTTGCCAANCTGGATCTAATAAGNTTTCTTTTTTTGAATAANNAAATTGATTATTACTAANATCAGAATGTCTACGAACNAGATTTTCGTAATCTTCATATTCTGAAAATTCTAATAAAAGACTTTTTAAATANTCTTTTGTTTTTTGTTCATCATCTATAGATGGAACAACCTCAAAAACAACATAATCAATATCTTTAGATTTTGTTTGTTTATAATCCGATTTGTTTTTTTTGTAGTANTCTTTAATTTCTTTATCTGAAGNCNNAAAAGAACTATCAGCTAAACTTGAATATGGGATTTTNACATAATTAAATACTACATTATTATTTTTTTCTTCAGTACTAATTTTGCTTTGATAATCAGTAATATGCATAGATTTAGANATTAANGCATCATACTTTGNCTGTTTTATTAGTTTAATCAAGTACTCTTGATAGGCAATCCACTGATTACGACNTTCAGTAGATTCTTCTNACATNANACCTTTAACATACNTTAAAGCTCTATTTCCATCAAANTGTCCAGTATTTGGNTCTTGAAANAAAGGAATTTTACTTATTTCAGGATGTACNTTTGCTCCAGANAATCTCTCCATCCACTCTTTGTCTGAAAGGGCAATNCCTAAACTATTGTATTGTTTATTCATTAAAATATCTNTGACAAANTGATTCCAAACTTGGTTTCTAATTTGACCTCTTGTTGCTTCATTAATTGAAAAGTTTGAGTTTTGAGAACCTTGAATTTCAATTTGTTCCTCAACTTTGTTTTGAAAATCTTGGGGCATTACTTTTTCACCTTCAATCTCTCCAATAATGATCTGACTTGATCCACCAACTCTTTGAGATTGCATAAAATCTCCTAAAATAAATGCTAACATAGCAATTCCNATAACAGCTAATAATAGTCCCGATCTTTTTCTTATGTTTCCTAATGTTGCCATTTTTTAAAATTTAAGGATAACAAATATACAATTGTTATTTAAATTAGNCTTAATCTCTATTATTTAACTTCNAAAATCACCTCTTGTATTGTTTTTTTATCNACTTTAGTTATTGTAAATATAAAATTATGTACACTTACCTCATCATTNATTTTTGGAATATTTTCTTGATGATTTAAAATAAGTCCTGCTATTGTTTCATACTCCTCTGAATCNGGAAGANTTAAATTATACTTTTTATTTATTTCTTCAACATTAGAACGAGCAAGTAATCTAAACTTNTTTTCATCAATCCTAATATCTTCAATTTGACTTTTATCATGTTCATCTGATATATCNCCAACTATTTCTTCTGTAATATCTTCAATTGTTACTAANCCTGANGTACCTCCANATTCATCTACAACTATAGCTATGCCNTTATTGTTTTCTATAAACTGACTTAATAATTCTAAAGCTGACATACTTTCAGGGACAAAAGGAATTGGCAATAGTGTAGCACGTATATTTTTTGGATTTCTAAATAGCTCTGAAGAATGAACATATCCAATGATNTTGTCTATATTATTNTTAAAAATTAATATTTTAGACAACTTAGTTGAAATAAATTTTTTTCTTANTTCAGATATTGTNGTATTAATNCTCATACANACTAACTCTGTTCTTGGAATCATNCATTCTCTTAATTTAGTTTCTGAAAGATCTAAAGCATTTTTTAACATTTCAACNTCNACCCTNTTATTATCTNCATCTTTAACATAATTTAACTCGTTCAAATAATCATCTAAATCAGTTCTACTGAAAAAAACTTCATCAACATTTAATGTTTTTCCAAAAAAAATTTTAAAAACTATATCAGNAAATTTCAAAATTACTTTTGTGATAGGTCTTAANATAATAAAAAACAATGCAATTGGTAAAGCAAATATTTTTAATATTTTNCTNGANTAAATTNTAAAAACAGTTTTNGGTAAAAATTCAGCAGTTATCAAAATAACTNCNGTTACTATTATAGTTTGAAACAATAAAACAAAGAAAGTTATATCAGTAATTTTTGTTATTTGTGGTGTTAAAATTTGTGATATAATTANCCCGAACGTTACTAAAAAAATATTATTTCCTATAAGCATNGTTGTTAAGAANTCAGAGGGAGTTTTAGAAAAAAAAGAAATAATTTTTCCAGTGTATTTACCTGATGTTTTTTGTAATTCCAACTGNAGCTTNTTTGACGATATAAAAGCTATTTCAACACCAGAAAAAAAAGCTGCCAATAATAAAGTAACNATAGCNAGTAANTACATAATAAATAATTAATTTTTCATATTAACNGANCCAGTAATACTNGTAATAGTATATTCTGAAAAGTCAGTATTAGAAGTAAANCCTTTACCATAAATTGTTTCTTTATTGGTGATAATCTCAANATTATTTGTGGTATAAATTTTATTTGTTTTTTCATCCCAAATCAATTCTTTACATTTTAATACTTTATCGTTATTNTTNTCTAAAATCACATTATCGTANACTTTCATAACATTATGTTTATCGATTGTAGCATTNTCAGATGTTAANANGGATATGACTTTGGAAGAATCATTATAGAATATAANATGAACACTATCTTTTAANAATATTTNTATNTCACTATTTAAATATCTATTTATCTGTTTAGCAAATAATTCTATTTTTTTTTTNCCATCGTNTGTTTCCAAAAGAGAAACTTCTTTCATNTCTTCAAATGGAAGATTATTATCTTNTATAAAATTTTTAATCATTGATTCTTCATTAGAACANGCNNTTAAAAAAAAAGTTAGTAGATATAATAAGAATCTCATTAATCGATTGTTCTNGCAAGAGTTGTNTGGTTTATCCAACANCCTATAGTGTATTTTTCTCCTGATTGAACACCATTAAAAAAACAGGTTTCCTTATTAGGAAAATATTTTGAATANGTATTGATTGATTTNACNGCGANATCTTTCACTTTATCATCTGATTTAGCCTTTACAAAACAATCAACAGCNAGCCAATAAACAGTTGTTTGCTCAAAATCATTNCCGCANNATTTAGCACCTGANACNTAAATATTACCTTGCAATAAATAAGCTTCCCCCCAATCTGGTTTAATTTGTAACGCTTTAATTGTTTGGNTAATTGCTTGAGAATATTTTTTTTCCATCCTTAATGAATTAGCATAATCAAGCAATNNTCTTGCCTTTAAATTTTCTTCCANATCATAATTTTGAAGTATTTTNNTAAAAACATTAGAAGATTTTAAAAANTAACCATTAGCAAANAATGCAGANGCTANTTTAATTTNATAANNANAACTTTCATCTACATCTTGAAGAACGCTTAACACATCTAAGTAAAGCTGATTTTTTANACATTCTTTTTCTGTCAAAATTTTCTCAATTCTTTTTAATAAATCAATATCTTCTTTAGNGGTNTGAAATTTNTCAGNATAAAGGGAAATAATATCTTCNCAATTNGCATATGGNGTGAACATATCCTCNATCTTTTCAGANTATTTGATGAAATTTTTTGTTGTTTTNGATTCGTTTTTAATATTGTAATCTACAATTTCAGANACAATTGAATANGNTGANAAAACATCTTCTTTAGATTTTANACCTTTNTTTTGTAAATATATAGTTGCCTTCATNTAAGCATAAACAGCTTGAACAGANGANGTATTGTTATCCATNTTTATGCTNGTTTTTAAAATCTGATAAGCTTCTTCAGCTCTATTTTTATCAGNAAAAAACAATTCATATCCTTTNAATCCTAAAANATACCCCTCCTTTCCAAAACCATACTTAATTCTTTGATCAAAAATCATCATTAANGTATCNANATACTCATTTTTGTTTTCTGGATACTTTTTAATTTGAGCTTTGATAATTTTTGGCCCATTTTTGTANATGGTGGCATAAGATGCAGGACAATTCGTNTAAGCCCATCTCCAAGGATTTAAAGCGTCCTCATAATTTTTTTGTTTACAATATTCTCTAAAAACTGAAACATTTTCTTTACATGCTTGTTCATCTTTTCCATATTTAGATTGAGCACTTATTGCAAGTGAAGACAAAATTAATATGTANGNTATCACGAATTTGACNAAAGNGNAATTAATCATATTTTCTTTTTACGAACCAAATACCATCATAAGATATATTCAATCCAATTTTTAAAANTTGTTCTTTTATTAAGCTATTTTCAGTATCACCTCTTGANGTATATATTACTGAAATATCATACTTTGTTCTTGATTTATAATTTGGAATACCAACCCCGAACTGNAACACTTTTTTCGTNAAGCATTANATTTGATATTTGNAATGGACTTTCAAGATANGAAAAACCAAAACGATAAACTAAATTTTTGAAAAAATTTTCGGCANGNGATTGTTGAAATTTATATTCTATTCCAGATGAAAANCTTTGACTNTTATAATAATTTTCATTATTNCCTAAAATCATAAAGTCANTCCAGTTTTGNGTACTATAATCAATTAACAACATGACATTATTATTTTTNTACGAAAANCCTGAGNTAATTGATTGNGGNANTAAAGTATAGCCANAACTTTCAGTTATTAAAACCGTATCTTTTGCATTTTCAACCTGNCCAGAATACTCAAAAGTCTCAANAATTTCNCTTTGAGTTGAACTAATTTCAGTNTCATTATTAAAAACTAATCCAAGTGTATATTTTTTATTATCATNTAACTCTTTAGTATATAATAAACCTACTTCNTAATAAAATCCTTTTAAATTTAAACTTACATTTGATCTGCTATTTAAAATCAAATCATCATTAAATATTATTTTCTTTCTTTTATTTAGTCTNCCAAANAAGTAAGATGCGTTAATACCAAATGATAAATTATTATTTATNATGTAAGATGANCCAAAGTATAATTTTGTNAGNCCTCCATCACCAGAATATATCATTTCAGCGTCAAAATCTTGATCAAAAGTATTTACNNTGTAACCAACATCACTATAGGGGAGNAACCCAACACTTGATCCTATCTTTTTNGTTAATGGAAATGCAAAGATGAAATGAGAGAACAAAGTAGTTTGATTGAGTTGACTNTTAGTTGAATTTTCAATACTTAATACGTTATGTCTTATNCCAGTAGACAACAAAAAAGAATTTGAATTAATATATGAATATGTTGCAGGATTAAATGGATTAATTGTCTTCGTGCTANTTAATGCTGTTGATCCTCCTCCCATTGCAGCATATTCCGANATCACATTTCCATGTTGTTCNCCNAATAAAAAAATTGAATATGGCGATGTACTACCAATCTGCGCATAAGANTTNGTTNCAATTAATAACAAAAAAAATATCCTAATTACTCTGTACATTAAANTCTAAAATTTCATTTAATCCACGTAAGACTAAAAATTGATCTGCAAATATGCTATTTTTTAATTCCTTTTCAAAGNAAAAACAATCTCCTCCTGTNCCTATAACGANATTATTTTTNTTTTCTTGTTTAAATTCTGTAATTANAGTATCAATTTCATCAATCATACCTCTNTGAACACCGCTTTGTATTGATGTTAAAGTNCTATTNCCATATTTAAGATTTTTGAAATTTTTCTCNCATAAAGGAAGTTTTGCAGTAAACTTATTNAATGCTTTATANCTCATNTNTAANCCAGGTGANATNCGACCACCTANGTATTCATTATTATTAATNAAATCTATTGTTAAACACGTNCCAATATCTAAAATCAAAATATTTTNGTTAGNGTATAAATTTATTGCANCAATAATNGCNGCNANTCTATCCTTTCCCAAATCATTNATATTATTATAATTAATTTTNATAGGGATATTTNACANTATCATTTAGTTCAATNGCATTAAAATTATTAATTATACTTAATNGNTCTTTTGAAGAATCTTTTACGGAAGATAAGATNGTATTAGTTACTNTTTTATTTTTAATGAAATCTTTAATANCNTCNANATTAATACTTTTAAGANTGATAGTTTTNATANATNTTTTTTTTTTCAAATAATGCAACTTTNNNTAAAGTATTTCCTATGTCAATTACTAATTTCAACCNAAAAATATTAATAATCAAAAATATGAAATTAAAATGTAAAACTGATTTATGCTAAAAATTTCTATAAATGAAAAAAATAAGTAGATTTGCAAACTTTAATGGTGCTATAGCTCAGTTGGTAGAGCAATGGACTGAAAATCCATGTGTCCCTGGTTCGAATCCTGGTAGCACCACNAATAANNAACCCNCTCAATTNAGNGGGTTCTTTTATTTATACATANATAATTTTTGTTCTANAGNATATACNGGNAAAAAACACTTTTTNTTTATATAACAAATAGNAAGTAAACAAAGAAAACTAATTGNGATAAAATAACATATATTCCNAGCTTATNNTGAATATTNATTCGATAATANAACAATATAAAATGCATANCTAAACTTACAAAAAACCACATAATATAATTTTGANTAGGAACAGATACATTCTGCCAAGACCAAAAAGAAAANTTTATNGCTACAGGCTCNATAATAAAATCTAACAATACCATTAAAATAGANGCAAATAAAANTTNTAACCACTTGNCTTTAAANACAGTTGAACAAAGACTAAATGTTGCTAAACAAAGAATCAACCAATTTAATCCTATAACNAATGGAACACCAAAAATTTTTTGACCTAATGTGTCGCCGTATAAATAATCACCAAATAAAAATCCTGTTTTTACTCCGATTAACTCNATAATATAGCCTATTAAAAACAGTAAGATAAAAAGCTTATAATATTTTTTTATAGAGACATAATATAAACATNATAAGAATGTAAACANTAAATTATAAGGNACTAGACTNAAAAAAAACTTNTTTGTATATTCGTTTGATAAGCCAATAGCTCCTGCTAAATGCATTAAAACTAACAAAACTCCAATTTTATCTTTAGTATTCTTAATTTGAAATAATTTCATTTGTAATAATTTTAGCAGAATTTAAAGCTAAAGGAATACCTCCTCCTGGATGAACAGTACCACCACAAAAATATAAGTTTTTGATTTTATTTGTGAAATTAGGATGTCTTAAAAATGCAGACATTTTATCATTTGATGAAGATCCATAAAGGGATCCTTTAAATGAGCCTGTCTTTGATTGTATGCTAACTGGGTCCATATAAGTCTCGCACTCAATAAATTTTTCTAAATCAGTATTTAAAAAAATGTTAACTTTTTTTATAATTTTTTCTCGTGCTTCTTGCACTAATTTTTGCCAATTTTGACCTTTGTCATAAGACACATTAATCATTACAAACCAGTTTTCAGATCCTTTTGGAGCATCCGTGGATATATGTTTAGATGTAATATTGATATAAACGGTAGGATCGCTCTGAATATTTTGAGAGTTTTTAATCTCATCAAACTCATGTTTGTAATCTTTTGCAAATAAAATATTATGTAATGATAATTTTTTAAATGTTTTTTTTATTCCCCAATAAAAAATAATTGCGGAGGTTGATCGATTAATTTTCGAATGTTTACTAATATAATATGGTTTTTTTAACAAGTTGTTATATAAATAATGAATGTCAATATTAGAAATAATAATATCTGCAGAGGAATATTTACCATTGGAATAAATACCTTTGACCATACCATCCAAAAGTTCTATTTTATCAACTTTAGAATCTAATTCGAAAACAACACCATTTTTTTTGCAAATTTCATAGAGACAATTCGTAATTGATTTCATACCCTTATTAGGCAAGTAAACTCCATCATTGTGTTCTAAATGAGATATTACATTTAATATTCCTGGTGCCACATATGGGTTTGATCCATTGTAAGTCGCATAACGATTAAAAATTTTAACTAACTTATCATTTTTCAGTCTATTAGTATTAACATTATGCATTGATTTAAATATACTTAAAAATGGAATTTTAAAAAATGAAACTAATGTGTTAAATGAAAAGTATGTTGATAATTTATGTAAAGATTTTTCAATAAATATTTTATGTGTGGATTTAAACAAAAATGCAACATAGCTTAAATACTTGCTAATTATTTTTGAATCTATATCTAATTTGTTAACAAGCTCATCTACAAATCTATTTTGATCTGAATATGCATTTAAAATAATACCATCATCAAAAAAATAACTACAAGTAGTATCTATTTTTTTATACTCAAATTTAATAGCTGAATTTATATTTCCGATACTTACTAACTCATCAATTAAATTTGGCATAGTAAATAAAGATGGACCGGTATCAAATCTGTAACCATTTTTTCTTATTTCAGAAATTTTTCCACCAACATAAGAATTTGACTCATAAACTGTTACTAAATAGCCTTTGCTAGATAACCTAATTGCACTTGCTAAACCAGCAATACCTGAACCTATGATAATGACTTTTTTTGACACTTTTTTTTGCAATTTTTACAACAAATAAATTTAAAATTTAGTGTATTAAATTAATATGCAAAATTAAGTAATATTACAATCAAAAAATAATTAGTTTTATTTTTAATTTTGTTGTATGCTTGAAATTATTTCTAAAAAATCACAGGCTTATGGAGAATTCAATAATGGAGAAATTATTGAAAATAAACCAATTGGATTCCCCAACGATGGCGGAAAACTAAAAGCATATTCAAACTTGTTTTATTGGGCATATGCAAAAGCAAATTTTGACAGTACAATTGGCCTTCACCCACATAAAGGTTTTGAAATCATTACATATGTAATTGATGGTGAAATTAAACATTATGATACATTAATAAAAAAATGGATATCATTAAAAAAAGGAGACGTACAAATTATTCAAGCTGGTTCTGGTATATCTCACTCTGAATTTTTAAAGAAAAACAGTTCAATATTTCAAATTTGGCTTGATCCAAACATATGTACTTCGATAAATAATAAGCCTAAATATAAAGACTATCAAGCAAGTACATTTAAACTTTACGATAATAAAAAAACTATTATAGGAGAAAAATCACAGCTCAAGGTTCAATCAGAAGGAGTTGAAATTTTTGAGTTAATTATTAATAATAATGAAAATTTGCAGTTAAATAGCTTGAAATTCTATTCAATTTATATAATTGAAGGTCTACTTAAAATTAATAGAATGGAAGTGAAAAGTGATGATTTTATTAAAATTTATAATGAAAATAACATATCAATAACACTTAAAGAAAAAAGCAGATTATTTATTGTTGTTTCTCCAATTCAACTATCTTATAGTTCTTACGCTAGTCAATTATAATAATGCTTATCATTAAAAATATTACAATATATATTATGAGTTTCTTATATATAATTGTTGGAATCAAACATTTTGTGGATGTAGAATATTTTGTATCAATTGTACCAAATTATATCAGCTGGAAGAAAGAAGCTGTTTTTATTAGTGGTTTTTTTGAAATCTTACTTGGTATATTATTGTTGTTTCATAAAACAAGAAAAATAGCAGCATGGGGAATTATAATGCTATTAATTGCTGTATTTCCTGCCAATATATATTTATATGTATCTGAGATACCTAGAGATATCTTAAATATTTCAAAGATAGATGCATTAATTAGAATGCCCTTTCAAATTCCATTAATAATTATATCTTATTGGCATTCAAAAAAAATAAGTTCAAAAATATTTTCAAAAACCTGCATTATTTTATTTATACCAACAATAATTTATTTTATTTCACTATAAATTTAAAATTATTTGTTTATTCGTATAAAATTAAAAAAATGAAAACAAAAATTTCTTTATCAATCGTTGGTGTATTTAATATTTTGATGTCTCTTGTTATGGCATTTGCTATAAAAAGTATAGCTCCAACTATGCTTAATTCTGATTCACAAGAAACAATAAGAATGGTAGAAGTGATGCACTATGGATTATTTCCAGCTATTTTAATTGTCGGCTTGATCTGTTTGTTGTGTAGAAATGCACCGTTAGAGATTGCAAAAAAAATACTACTATCTTATTTAATCGGAACATCTATTTTAATGTATATGTTTTTTGTAGTATTTACGAATGAACCATTAATGAATTTTGGAATTTCAATGGTAATTCCTGATATTGTAGTTTATCTGGTAGCTATTTTTGGGTATTTTAAAGCAAAATAATTTATAAAAAAATAAAAAATATCTATTTATATATTTATTTTTAAGATATCAGAAAATCTTGTAGTATAGCAAGGGGACAATCTTTGCTGCTTTATTTCTATCCTATTTTTAGCTGACTGCGAAGCTAAATAAATTTTATCTCTACCCATTAATAAATTTATTTTATCTACTGAAGACATGATTTTTCTTCTAGACTTTCTATTTATTTGATCAAATAAAGACATTTGTACGTAATCCGCAGGAACAATATTTTGTACTATTACTCCTGCTTTTTTATAGTTAAATTCCTTTTTATAGATTTTTTTTAAAGCTATATTAGCTATGCTAACAATTTCCATACTATCATTTGTAGGAGTTGAAAAATTTAAAGTAATGGCTGGGAAATATTGTTTTTTATCTTGTTTAAAAAAATTTGTTCTTAAAAAAACAGTNACACAAGAGCAACAACTTTTTTCTTTTCTTAACTTAACAGCACAATTATTAGCAAATTGACTTATAGCTTGTNTTAANCTTGAATANNTACTTATATCTTCAAAAAAAGAACGTGATGTACATATATTTTTTTTTCTTACTTTTTTTANCTCCAATTCATAAATACTTTTACCNTATAATTCTTTCTGTAAATGAACGGCATTAATTGAAAAATTTTTTCTNAACCATTTNCTNTCAGTATTTCTAANATCCAAAGCTGTATTTATTCCAAAATATTTTAACCGTTTAGNATANCGTGAACCTATACCCCATAATTCNTCCACAGAAAAAAAAGATAATGCTCTNTTAATTAGTNNTGGACTATCTAATANAAACACTNCTTTCTTAGTATATTTTTTTGCAATAGTATTGGCTAGCTTTGCTAACACTTTAGTTGGAGCAATACCAATAGAAATAGGAATACCTGTCCATTTCTTNACTTTTTGAATAATATATTCTGCTTTTNCAAGAGAATCTATACCTTGAAAATCTAAAAATGCTTCNTCNATAGAATAAACCTCTACATTATCTATTTCTGATTTTAAAATACTCATAACTCTATCAGAAAAATCTCCATAAAGCGCAAAATTTGTTGANAAAACAGCAATATCATGATTTTTGATTAATGATTTAATTTTGAAAGCAGGTTCTCCCATTTTTACNCCTAATAATTTNGCCTCATTACTTCTNGCAATTACGCAACCATCATTATTAGACAACACGACAACAGGTTTATTCTTTAATTTAGGATTAAACACTCGTTCACATGACGCATAAAAATTATTACAATCTGCTAAACCAATCATATAAAATGATGTATTGCGTGAACAACAACACCGAANACTTCAAAATCCATATCCTTTTNGATTTCNATAGATTTATACTGTTTNTTTTCAGGTTTTAAATAAACTTTATTAAATATTTTTTGAAATCGCTTAACTGTAAATTCTCCATCAACATAAGCNACAACAATACTATTATTTTTCACTTCTATTGATCTATCTACAATTAATAAATCACCACTNACTATACCTGCCTCAAGCATACTATCACCTACAACACGNACATAGTAAGTAGCAGAAGGATGTGTAATTAGCAANTCATTTAAGTCAAGTTTGGTATGNATGTGATCTTCAGCAGGAGATGGAAAGCCAGCAGATACTCCACCAGGAAAATAAGGTGCTTTAAATGTATTATCTACATTTGCAATATATAAATTAACTTGAGGNTTTTTATGTAATAATTGTAATTTCAAAANACTTATTTTAACTCATTAAAAATATAAATTATTATCTCTAAAAAATAATACTGTTAATAACTATATTATAGATNAAATTTACNTGTAAATTATCAGCAAAGAAGAATTAATTTTTAAACTTTAATTTATATTCAGAAAGTCTTTTTTGAAACTTATTAAAGTAGTATTGTATTTCATTTTGTGTTAATTCGAAAATCTGNGGTCTACTATCTTCTTCATTAGCTATCCATATCTCAGCACCATGTGCTTTTATTCTCTTACGTTGCCANTAAGCAACGTAATATGCAGAAATTTGTAAATAATAATCTTCTACCCACTGCTCTTTTTTAGCTTTACGACTATTTTTATAATCTATTACTAATATTTTTCCATCTTTTGTTTGGGAAACGTTATCCACAGTACCTGCATAACCTATTTTACTCCATAAAAAAGTTTCTGCTTCCATAACATGATCTATCCTATCAAAAAAAAACTGGGAATTAAAATAAAACTTCATAAACATATCCCATCCCTCATCAATAAATTTTTTTTCAAAACAAGATATTTCTTTATCAGTAGCAGNAGTTTTTTTAAGCTCAATTAATTTCTGTTCACTACTACCAATTAGTGGTTTATACAATTCGATTAACCTATGCATTACAGTACCCCTATTCATTGATAATGTAGATATTCGATCAGCTTCTTTTTCACCAACTCTTAAAATCCATTCNNTTAATGAAGATTTATCAGAAGTTTCTGAAAGTATTGAGGTAACAGANGGGAACACTCCAACCAATTTTGAATTGTCTACAACCTTATAATGACGTCTACCATCTATTTCTATTCTCTCTATTTGCATAAAAATAAAATTATGCTTTTTTAGCTAAATACTTATAAAGAAATAGACCTAAAAAAAATGCCCAAACACCTTTCTTTGGTCCATCTAATAAAAAATTTATTTGAGATATTGATTCTTGTAGCCATGATAAGATAGCAAACATAATTCCAAAAGAAGAAAGGATCAGCCAAGTAATTTTTGATTTATTCATAATATTAAATNGTTTTCTTTCTTAGATACTCAAACAAACTTGTATTTAAAAATAANAAAATAAAACTATACAAAAAGTCCTCCANAGGAATTGTTCCTAACCTAACACCAATTATNTTATTACTATCATACCAAACAGGTGGCAAATCAGTGATATAACCAGTTAAAACTCCATTCACTAATAAAAAAGGAAAAATATGAATAATTAAATACATACTAAAAAAATATCCTATCCAATCAGGTCTGTAATAAATAATATAAAGTAAAATCAGTATAGTTAGTATGAGTACAGATATTGTATATGCATTTTTGAAAAATAAAACAGCTAAAACAATCAATAAGATACAAATAAGCNTTAAAAATGTTGTATTTATATTAAGATTCAATACTTTTTTCTCTGATAAAACAAAGTAAGTAAATACACAAACAAAAGGTATAACAAAAAAAAACAAAACCTCTTCAAGTGGTAGGTTAGATAACATAATAGAACTATGATGTTTTTTATCGAAACCCCAAACTCCAATTTTAGTAAAATAAATATCCCAAATAATAAAAAAGAAACCTATCAACGATAAAGAAGCAGCGATTTGTTTGAAAAATTTATAGAATTTAATTTTTTGATGAAATGAGAAAATAAAAGGTATAATAAATGAAANTAAAAGAACTTTAAAATACAAACTCATGACTTAAAATATTTTCTTGGNACAATAAGCATACCGAAATTAACTCCGTCATGCTTACCAAGATTTTTATGGTGAATTTTATGAGCTTTTCTTATAGCTTTAATATATCTNCTTTTAGTTTTTTTTGGAGGAGGCAAACGTCTGTGTATAATTATTTCGTGAACTACAAAATAAGCTATACCATAAAACAATATACCTAAACCAATAAAAAANCCAATACTTAAATTTGCAAGTCCAAAATATATTAAAATTATCGAAGGGATAGCAAAAATTAGAAAAAAGTAATCATTCTTTTGNAGAACCTTGTTTTTATCAACNACGTGATGNTCCTTATGAAGATTCCATAAAAATCCATGCATAACATACTTATGTGTTGCCCAAGCTACAAATTCCATTACTATAAAAGTAAATAATACAATAAGNANATTTAGTACNANAANCATTATTAACTGNATTTAAATTTAGACATAAATGATGTNATNATTTTTTTTAAATCTTCATCTGCATNCGANATNTTTTTNATAATAAATTCNTAGTCTTCTTTAACAAAAGTAGTATATCCTAGTATTTTTGGAGCATTTAATTGAATTGAATATCTTAAAAAACGAATTTCTATTTTTTTTGGATGAGAAGCTACAAGAGAATCTAAANGTTTTGTGTTTTCNTTAAANACTTTAACTTTTTTTACTGGATTTCTTAAATACTTTGANTNGAGTATTCTAGAGACTATATTATAAGAATGATAAATTGGACATATAGAAACTCTTTCACTTGACATTCTNTTTAATTGAGAACATTTCTGATAGNTATCTATTGATAATATAAANATCTTTCTTATNTCTTGTATATCCGATTGGGCATTACTAAAATTAAAAAAAAATAANAACACNAATATATATTTCATAGNAGGTTAAATTTATTTTTAATTATAGCTNAAAACATGAGNTAAATTTTATATANATTATTGATTCTTATTCTTTTATTAAAAATTTCTTTTGTTGANNTAGCNNTTATTTTTTTAAATAATTTAAAATAATANANATATGCCAAATATACACCTGCTCTAGATTTTATTGGNAGTTTTTTAATTCCCTCCAGTGCATCTTTAAACTCGGTAATTATTTCTTTTTCTATTANTATTTTATCTTGGGTAGTAAATTTTTTAATATCAANNNTAGGAAAATACACTCGACCTAAATCAATTAAATCACTATTTATATCTCTNAGAAAATTAACTTTTTGAAAGGCAGATCCTAATTTCATTGCATGNGGTTTCAANCTCTCATACANATCATTTTTACCTTCAACAAAAACTTTCAAACACATAAGNCCAACAACTTCNGCTGACCCNTAAATATANNTCTTATATTTTTCAGGGTCATATTTTATTGANTCTAAGTCCATAAACATACTATCTAAGAATTTATCTACTAANTGCATATCAANATTATATTTATGGAAAGTAAATTGAAAACTATTTAGTATTGGATTGAGACTGATTTTTTCTGCAATTGCTTCTTTAGNATCTGNTCTAAATTTATTNAATAATTTGCTCTTATCATACTTATGAAAAGAATCTACTATCTCATCAGCAAATCGTACGAAACCATAAATATTATAAATCGGTTGCTGCAATGAATAATCCAAAGTTTTTATTCCTAAAGAAAAACTTGTACTGTATTTCTTNGTTGTAATTTCACTGCATTTATANGATAATTTGTCGAATAANTCTTTCATAACTATTNTGCAAATTTACTTTAAAATTTATTCTTTATCTTTAATATGTAATCTGCAACTAATTGCCCTGATATAAGAGATGGNGGAACACCTGGTCCCGGAACTGTTAACTGACCAGTAAAATATAAATTACTTAAATGTTTATTGTTTATTTTAGGTTTAAGATTTGCTGTTTGTAACAATGTATTAGCTAGACCATAGGCATTTCCTTTAAATGCATTATAATCATTTTGAAAGTCATTAATACAATAACTTTTCTGTACTACAATGTTATCNCCTATTGGTTCNTCACAATAAACTTCCAAACGATTAATCATTTTTTTAAAAAACTTCTTTCTATTTTCATTNNTATCATTAATTCCTGCCGCTAATGGCATTAAAAGAAAAAGATTTTCAGATCCTTTNGGTGCTACACTANTATCTGTTTTAGATGGACAACAAGCNTAAAACAGCGGCTCNTCAGGCCATCTTGGATTGTTATAAATATCGTTTACATGATCATCTATATTTCTATCAAAAAANAGNTTATGATGTTCNAGTTTANCAAGTTTCTTATTAATTCCTAAATAAAAAATTAAACATGAAGGGGATAATATTCTTTTATCCCAATACTGTTGACTATAATTTCTGTATTTTTTTGGAAGTATNTGTTGGTCAAAATAATTNTAATCTGCAGAACAAATAACATAATCTGAACTATACTCTGAANTATCTGTAATAACTTTATCAACTTTATTAGAAGANATATTAAACTCTTTCACATNTTGATTNTTATAAAATTCGACACCAAACTCTCTACACAAACTAACCATCGATTCTATAACTTTAAAAAATCCACCTTCAGGATAAAAAGTTCCTNTTTTTATTCCTGAATAAGCCATCAAACTATATAAAGCAGGCGTGTCAGATGGTGCTGTTCCTAAAAATAAAACAGGAAATTCTAGNAACTGTTTTAGAAAAGGGTTTTTAAAATACTTTGCTACATGTTTTCTATATGANGTGAANAAACTCATTTTCCCAAGATTTAACAAAATATCTTTTCTAATTAANTCCATATAACTNATGCCTGGNTGATAAACTAAAGATTGCATGCCAATATTATATTTCACTTCTGCATCATTCATAAACTTAACCAAACTNTCAGCAGCACCCTTTTCNTATGACTCANATAATTCTAAAATTTCATTCCAGTCACTACTTANCTTCATTGTATGATCTTTATCAAAAATTATTTGAAAACCAGGATTTAACTCAATTAAGTTATAATAGTCNGATGTTTTTTTNCCAAATCTTTTAAAAAACCTTTCAAAAACATCAGCCATCCAGTACCAGCTTGGACCCATATCAAAAANAAAATCCTTTTCTTTAAATTGTCTTGCTCTACCTCCAAAAACCTGATGTTTTTCAAGAACACTTACATTCTCACCTGAAAAAGCAAGAGTAGCAGCAGCACTAAGTCCAGAGAATCCAGAACCAATAATATTNTAACTCTNAGGCATAACTANAANTAACTTTTTAATTTTTTAATTGCCATATTTATGTTGTCGCGAACTTCATAAATTTTTGCATCAAGCATATAGCATGGGGCAGAAATAATTTTTAAATTTTCATCAANACAAATTTCTTGTATACTACANTCATNTGTTTCAACTCCAAGATTTGATAAAGTTTTATGCATNTCAATAATATTATAATCAGATTTTGAGTTTTTTGANCCTAATGATAATTTTGGATTATATTCAGTCTTTTCTAGTGTNTTAGANATTAAAACAGGAGATATACATAATGATAAAATTGGTTTTTTGTTATCAATACAGTGCACAATAAGTTTTTTGACTTGTTTAATTACTGTTGAATTTTCTCCTTCAAAGGCCCANCTACTCAAATTCTTAGCAGCACCAAAACCNCCTGTAATAACCAATGAAGAAATTTGATTATAATCTAATTCATCTAACGACGATATTTTTCCTCTCGCTATTCTTGCTGATTCCTCTAAAACATTTCTTTTATTACTTTTTTCTTCTCCATTNATATGATTTATAACATGTTTTTGTTCAATATCTGGAGCTACACAATGGTAATTTATATTGTTTTCTTCTAGTGAAAGCAAAGTTAATACCGATTCATGTATTTCCGAACCATCATAGACTCCACACCCCGATAATAAAACAGCTGTATACATATTGCAAAATTAATGAATTTATGAATTATTNNTNTNAAGATATTNTNAATATTTATTTTTTTTTAATTTTATAATTATGATTATAAGACATGGTAAAAANGAGGACTTGAAAGAGGTTATATGCTTAATTAAAGAACTCGCTGAATATGAAAATGCACTTTCTGAAGTAGAAATTACTGTAGAAGAACTAGAAAGAGATGGATTTGGTGAAAAACCATANTTTGGGTTTTTAGTTGCCGAAAAAAATAGCACAATTGTAGGGCTATCTTTTTATTGGATTAGATATTCAACATGGAAAGGAAAGTTTTTATTTTTAGAGGATTTNATAGTAAAAAAAGAATTTAGAAGAAATGATATTGGTTCCAAATTATTTTATGAAACCTTGAGAATTTGTGAAAAAATGAAATGTAAAGGAATGTGTTGGCAAGTTTTAGACTGGAANAAACCTGCTATAAACTTTTATAAAAAATACAATGCNAGCATAAGTTCAGAATGGTTAAATGGCAAACTAACTGAAGTTCAAATTAAAAATATCTTAAAATAAAAAACACCTTNTAAAAAGGTGTTTTTTATAAAGACTATCAAATCTTTTATTTATTCGATAATTATTTTTCTTGTAGTAATAGAATCAGAATTTTTAACTGTAACAATATATGTTCCTTTTTCGTAGTTTGAAAAATCAATACTCTCAGTTAAATAGTTATTGACTTTAAATGANTTTGAATAAACAACTTGACTTAAAATATTTTTCACAGATATGTCATAAAAGTCATTTTGAACATTATTTAATTCTATGTTTACAATATCATTAGAAGGATTAGGATACAGAAACAATGTTCCATTAAATTGNCTTTCTACTATACTAGCTGGNACGGCAATTTCACCGAGATTCATTCTAATCATTAATGTTCGTGCTACTGAATACCAATAATTAAGCCCTCCTGATCCTATATCACAACCATTATCCTGAACAAAACTTACTACACCATCTTCNCCAGANGAACTTATAAGTGAAGTGTCTAGTGGATGTTGNGAACCTCTAACTGCAGCTAAATATGCAACGTTTCCTGTTCCAGGTATTAATGATACAGGATTTAATAATTTTAATGTCACCCAGTTTCCAATGTCTGGTCCAGTTAATGTATACGGATCTGACTGCCCTAATAGTATTTGTCCTGTAGTATTAATATTTCCTGTAGGNTCATATTCGTAAACCTCAACATTAAGCTCTGCTCCTACAACAGATTGATCGCTAACATGAAAAGATATCGAAGTTACTGTGTCAGGTGCATATATTTCAAAAGCATTTGCTAAAACNTGTCCACAATTAACTCTACCTAAATAATAACCACCACCTGCATTAGCTCCATCACTAGCCCAATCATAATCTCTACCATAAACTGTGTCAGTCACAACTGTTCCTCTTGAAGTTGTGTCTGTAGAAGCTGAATCTGAAGAAGCCCAAATATCTACATTATGGTAACCATAAGTTGTAGGTGTAAACGTATTTTGTGTTCCAACTGATATTGTATCCATAACTGGNAATATAACAGGNGAACTATTATCTGAAAAATAAACTGTNNNNCCTGATTGNTCAGANATNATCGTATTTAANTGAGTATTTNTNTGGTCNACACCTCCCATATTTAAAATATTTGCTTCNATTCTATANGGATTTGCCATGGCTTGNTTCATTGGATTAAAAGTNTATGGTATACCCATATCTCCNGTAGTTGTTGGNTTACTTAATAACCATCCTCCAAAAGTTTCATCCTGCATACCAATTAANTGTGGAGGTGTTTCAACAATTTTCATATCATCAAGCATCCAATAATAACATCTTGAAGTCCAACCAATNTTAATGTAAACNGTAGATTGATTACCTGCAACAGATGATATNTTTANACTTACAANNTCAGGATNATTAGANCCTGTATTNTTTGGNACTGCAGCATTNACAACATAATCNGTCCAATTTANACTATCATTACTAANNGAAACTGTTGGTGGAACAAANGCNGCCTGTCCTAAATTATTATATCTAAAAGTATGTTCAAACTCNAAACTAACCGCAGGGTACATAGATAAATCTATNGCNGATGTNGTNAAATAAGATTCNATATACTGNTAAGTTGNACCTGATGGTTGNCCATATGCATGNTGATTTGCNGANTCTGAATCNGAAATTAAGAAACCATTTNANGCAGTTGTTGAATTTATAGCTGCNGCTCCNGACATTCCTTGAGNACCNTGATAATANCCCCATGAACCATCAAAACTNTGAACCCATGGGCAAGTTGCAAAACCTCCTTGNGTATTGTTTGTATATGAAGACCAGCCGGATGGAAAACCATTTGCAAAATCTTCCTCCCAAATTGGAGCTGCAGACGTTGCTAAGAAATTNTTTGTTTGATTTTGNACTGAATAAAACACATTATCATTTGTATTTATTTGATGCTCTACCACCTCATTGTTCATAGCTTGNGCNATTATTAAAAAAGGTGANAAAAAGATTANAAAGAANNTGTAGANNTTTTTCATATTTATTTTTTTAACTATTAATTTCTGTAAAGATAAAAAAAGCCCGAAANTTCGGGCTTTTTTTTATTGTAATTTTATAACTATTGAATAANTATTTCCTTANTAAATTTANTNNGGTTATTTTTNAATTCAATTAAATAAACTCCTTTNTCTAAATGAGATAAATTAATNTTAAATTTACTATNNTTNATNTTNNCAGAATATACTTCTTTGCCTAAAATGTCTAANACACTTAGGTCATANGCATTGAAATCTGCAATGTCAATACTAATTTCTCCANTAGATGGATTTGGATANACANTAATACCATTNTAATATATATCCTTAACTCCTGTTGGAGGTGCTGTAGCAGANACATTTAATCTTATCATTGGTGCACTTGAAAGCCCTCCCCAGTTACCAACATTTCCATTAGCATCAGGACAATTATNTTGTANNTAACTTGCGCTGTTTGGATTACTATTTGAACTTATCATAGAAGTATCCANNGGATGCTGTGANCCNTTAACNGCAGCTAAATAAGATGANCCTGGAAACAACGNTATNGGNGCNGTNGATTGTAATTTTAAAGTTTTCCAATTACCAATATCNGGACCTGTCAAAGTGTATGGATCTGATTCGTTTAATAAAAGTGGTGGNGCATTNGNAATTGATTGTGATGGATCAACCTCNTATAANTGTGCNGTCACTTCGGCTCCNACTACAGACTCATCATCCACAAAAAATGTAATGGATGTGGCATATGTTGGAGCAAATATNTCAAATGCATTTCCTAAAACTTGACCTCCACATGATCTNCCAAGAAAATAACCNCCTCCAGCATTNGCACCATCACTATTCCAATCAAAATCAACACCNTATACNGTATCNGTAACAATAGCTGAACGTGTTACAGTATCAGTNGTTGGAAAAGAATCTGAACTTGCATAGAAATTAAAATTNTGNATNCCNTAGCTAGTTGGCGTGAAATNAGTNGTTGTTGCAACTGTATCAGCNGCTCCCATACTNAATGATATTGGGCTTGANGCATGATTTGATANCATCATTCCTTGAGCATCNTCAACATCTACATGCATTACNACNTTATTTTGAGTCATAACACCTGTNTTAGNAATAGAACCNTCAAATCTATANGGCATAGCNGTTAGCTGATCTAAAGGATTAAATGTGAAATCNGAGCCATAACCACCAGATGTTGCATATGCAATCCACCATCCNCCAAATGTCTCTCCNTCAAATTTAATTTCATTATTTGGAGTTTCAGAAAATGAAACATCATCAATCATAATNGCATAATCCCATTCNCCAACATAACGAAATCTAAAGTGTACATTTGATTGATTACCAGCAGAAGAAGAAACATTAATTGCTAAATAATCNGGATTTGGAGATGAGCTNTTTCTATCAATGTCATTATGNAAGTGATATACTCCTGCTACAGTTTGAAAACTATCNAGACTTATNTCTAAATANACAGAATCAGCAAACTGTCTATGATGACATTCNAAATTTANATTAACATANTGATATTGTGANCAATCTACCGANCCNCTGTATGTTAATGTAGCTTCTTGAGGNGTGTATGATGAGTTCANGGCATCAGAATCAAATAANGCAAAACCATTNGCTGCNGTTGTNGAAGCAATTGGCCCCATTGCATTTGAAAATCCTCCTTGNGGACCNTTAGTNGTAATTACCCAGTTTTGCAATCCACCATTAACNAAATCGTCCATAGACCATTCNGAAGCATTAGAAAAATCATTTGACCAAAAAGGAGGTGCAGCGGCAGCACTAGATGATGTAATTGTACTTGGTACTGAATTATAAATACTCTTAGTATTTGTGTTTAGATTATTACTATTTTTTGATTGACCGAAAACAAAAAAACAAGATATAGCTAAACATAAAGTTAATAAATTGTGTTTCATTTTAATATTAGTTTATTAGTGTTAAAAATTTTAATCATACAAATATAATATTTAAAGACGGTTAACTGTTAAATAATTTCAAATTATTAAGCATACTCACTTATTGGTGCACATGAGCAAATTAAATTACGATCACCAAAGGCATCTTTTACCCTTCTAACTGATGGCCAAAACTTATTTTTTTTGATCCAATTAAGAGGATATGCTGCTTTTTGTCGCGAATATGAAAAAGTCCAATCATCGGAAGTCAACATATCTAGGGTATGGGGTGCATTTTTAAGTACACTATCATCAACATTTATATCTCCATTAACAATTTCATCAATTTCAAATCTAATAGATATCATTGCATCACAGAATCTATTTATTTCATCTACACTTTCACTTTCTGTTGGTTCAATCATCATAGTTCCTGGTACTGGAAATGAAACTGTTGGTGCATGAAAACCATAATCCATTAATCTTTTAGCAATATCAACAACCTCAATTTTATGATCTTTATACATTCTGAAATCTATTATCATTTCATGAGCAACTGTATCATTTAGGCCAGTGTATAGGACGGTGTAGTGTCGTGACAATTTGCTTCTTAGATAGTTAGCATTTAAAATAGCTACTTCAGTTGACTTTTTTATCCCTTCAGATCCTAACATTTTAATGTATGCATATGAAATAGTTAAAATTAAACTACTTCCCCATGGGGCAGAAGAAATTGCCATACCATTATTTCCACCTACCTTAACTAGCGGATTATTAGGAAGAAAATCCTTTAAATGTTCTACAACTCCTATAGGACCAACACCGGGCCCTCCACCACCATGTGGAATAGCAAAAGTTTTATGTAAATTCAAATGACAGACATCAGCCCCTATTAAAGCTGGATTTGTTATACCAACTTGAGCATTCATATTTGCTCCGTCCATATAAACTTGACCACCATACTGATGAATTAAATTAGTGATCTTAAGTATATTTTCTTCAAAAACACCATGCGTTGACGGATATGTAATCATTAATGCAGCTAAATTTTCTTTATTTTCTAAAACCTTTTCTTCTAATAATTTAAAATCTATGTTTCCGTTCTCGTCACATGGTGTGACAACAACTTTCATGCCAGCCATAATTGCAGATGCTGGATTTGTACCATGAGCTGAAGATGGAATAATACAAATATTCCTATGATCATCACCTCGACTTTGATGATACGACTTAATTACCATTAACCCCGTAAATTCACCCTGTGCACCAGAGTTTGGCTGTAGACTCATCGCTGCAAATCCTGTTATCTCGCACAGCATTTCTTCAAGCTCATGAAACATAATATGATATCCTCTCGCTTGATGAGCAGGCGCAAATGGGTGAAGATTACTAAATTTTGACCAACTCAAAGGAAATAGTTCTGAAGCAGCATTTAACTTCATTGTACATGATCCTAATGGAATCATAGAATATGTTAGAGATAAATCTTTATTTTCTAACTTTTTAATGTATCTCATCATTTCAGTTTCAGAATGATACTTATTAAAAATATCATGTTGCATAAATGATGATTTTCTGTATAAATTTTCAGGGATTAAAGCAGTAGCTTGTGTATAATCTCCTTTCAAAACCTCTGATATTAGATCAGAGGAATCTGAGTGATTGCAACTATTAGCAAAAATTTCAAGCAGATCATTAATGTTTTCAAGATTATCAGTTTCATCTATGCTAATTGAAAGTCTATGGTCATCAATATAATTTAAATTTACTTTAGCGTCTTCTGCATAAGTAATTATATTTTCCTTAGAAACATTACCAATATTTATTTGTAAAGTATCAAAATAAACTTCATTTAACTGATGATATCCCAATTGAGTCAAGCCTTCAGAAAGGGTTGCAGTTAATGAATGAATCTTTTTACCAATTTTTCTTATTCCTTTTGGTCCATGATATACAGCATACATACTAGCCATTACTGCTAACAAAACCTGTGCGGTGCAAATATTTGAAGTTGCTTTTTCTCGCTTTATGTGCTGCTCTCTTGTTTGTAAAGCCATTCTTAAAGCTCTATTTCCATTAATATCTTCAGAAACACCAATAATTCTTCCCGGAATCGATCGCTTATATTTTTCACGTGTTGCATAAAAGGCGGCGTGTGGACCTCCATATCCCATTGGTACTCCAAACCTTTGGGTAGTTCCAACAACAACATCAGCGCCCCATTCACCAGGAGGTGTTAAAATACTTAAACTTAATAAATCTGCTGCAACAACAATTTTAATATCAAATTCGCTAGCTTGACCTACGAACTCTTTGTAGTCATAGACGTTACCATACTTACTCGGGTATTGGACAATAGAACCAAAGAAATCATCATTTAGCTTTTCTTGCTTGTGATCAGCAATTATTAACTCTATGCCAAGTGGCCTAGCTCTTGTTTTTAAAATTTCAATCGTTTGTGGATAACATAATTCTGAGACAAAAAACTTAACAGAATTAGTTTTTTTCTTAGCTCTACTTCTTAAATTAAAAAGCATTACCATTGCTTCAGCTGCTGCAGTTCCCTCATCAAGTAGTGATGCGTTTGCAATTTCCATTGCAGTTAAATCAGTAACCATTGTTTGAAAATTTAACAATGCTTCTAACCTTCCTTGTGCAATTTCTGCTTGATAAGGAGTGTAGGCTGTGTACCAACTTGGATTCTCCAAAACATTTCTTTGAATAACACCTGGCAAAATAGTATTGAAGTAACCTAAACCAATATATGATCTATAATTTTTGTTTTTTTGAGCCAAATCCTGCATATGAGAAATCATCTTATCTTCAGAAAGTGGATTTGGTAAGTTCATACTTTTTTTACTGTGTATTTGATAGGGTATTGTTTTCTCAATTAATTCGTCTATAGAGCTTAACTTTAACGAAGTTAACATCATTTTTTCATCCTCATCGTTAACACCAATGTGTCTTTTAGAAAACATATTTGATTGCATTTTAATCGTAAATTTTAATAATGCAAAAATAAGCATAGAAATATTATTTTCAGTTCAACTTTTTTAAAATAAAATGTTTTTTTTTATTTTTTTTCAACACTTAATTTCATAAATTCTTAGTTTTTGGTTTTATAAGATTACATTTGCAGAAATTATTACATGAAATTTTCTGAAACAGGACTTAATAAAGAACTTTTAAAATCAGTAAACAGTTTAGGTTTTGAAGTTCCAACTCCAATACAAGAACAAGTAATCCCTTATTTATTAAATGAAAAAAGGGATTTAGTTGCATTAGCTCAAACAGGAACTGGAAAAACAGCTAGCTTTGGTTTACCTATTTTACAGAAAATAGAAATTAAAAAAGTTCAACCACAAACAATAATACTATCACCAACAAGAGAGCTTTGTATTCAAATCACAAAAGACATTAAAAGCTACGCAACATATCTAAAAAAAATTAATATCACAGCAGTTTATGGTGGAGCCAATATTCAGACACAAATTAAATCTCTAAAACAGGGATCGCAAATTGTTGTAGGAACTCCTGGAAGAGTTATTGACCTTATTAAAAGAAAAGTATTAAAACTTCAATCTATCAAGTATGTTGTCCTTGATGAAGCAGATGAAATGTTAAATATGGGATTCAAAGATGATCTTGATACAATTCTATCATCAACCCCTAGCGTTAAACAGAGTTTATTGTTTTCTGCAACTATGCCAAAAGAAGTATTAAGAATTAGTAAAAACTACATGTCCAACCCAAAAAAAATTGAAGTTGCTAAAAGAAATCAGGGAGCAGATAATGTTGAGCACTTCTATTACATGGTTAATGCTAGAGACAAATATCAAGCTTTAAGAAGAATATGTGATATAAATCCTGAAATTTATGGTATTGTATTTTGTAGAACCAGAAGAGAAACAAAAGAAATTGCTGATAAGCTAATGCAGGATAAATATAACGCTGATGCGTTACATGGGGACCTCTCGCAAGCACAAAGAGATCATGTAATGAATAGATTTAGGAAAAGACATTTACAAGTACTTGTGGCAACTGATGTTGCGGCAAGAGGAATAGATATAAATGAGCTTTCACATGTAATAAACTACAATTTACCTGATGATAACGAAGTATATATTCATAGATCAGGAAGAACTGGAAGAGCTGGCAATAAGGGAGTCTCACTCATTATTGCGCATTCGAGAGAGGGACGAAAAATAAAAGCAATTGAAAAAATGATTAATAAGGAACTAATCTTAAAACAAGTTCCATCTGGAAACGAAATTTGTCAAGCTCAGTTAATGAAATTAATTGAGAAAGTAGTTAATACAGAAATAAATCCTGAAATAACAGATTACATAATCGAAATAGAAAAAAAGTTAAAACACCTAAAAAAGAGTGATATAATAAAACACTTTGTATCAGTTGAATTTAATAGATTTCTTTCATTTTACAAAAATTCAACTGACTTGAACATAAAAGAAAAAACAAGCAAAAACAGAAAAAAAGGGCGTGCAGAAAAAGGATACAGTAGATTTTTTATAAACCTTGGTAAATTAAATAGATTAGAAACACATAATTTAATAGGGTTAATAAATGAATATACTAAAGAAAGAGATATTCCTATTGGTAAAATTGATATTTTAAGAAAATTTTCCTTTTTCGAGATCGATAGTAAATATGAAGATATAATCCTTGAAAAATTAGCTAATGCAAAATGGAATAATTATAAAGTTTCTGTTGAGCTTTCTAAACCACCAAGCAGAAAAGAAAATACTCAAAATAAAAACAAGTTTAAATTTAAAAAAACTAAAAAATTTTCTCAAAAAATAAATAAAAAAAAATCATCTTTTAAAGATAGGTTTAGAAGAAGACGATAATTACATTACCCTAAAACAAAATCCTTAAGATAAAAAGGTTCAAAATATGCTAAATCTTCAAACATTTCTTTTTTATAATTAATATAGCCAATCTCACCTAAGTTCTTTGCTGAAGGGAAAACATTGCCTTTAAAAAATATATTTTTCTGATTAATTTTATTTTTAAATACATCTATATTTTGTCCAAAAAATAAAACTTTTTTATCATTATAAAGATCATAATTAGATATCTTCATTTCTTCAGATTTGGTAGAAATAACTTCATTATTTTTCACATCATATAATGATGAAAAAAATTCTGAGCTTCTAGAATTAATCATTGGACAATAAAAATCATATTCTTTATCTTTCGCCATATGGTAAGCCATAGCTTTTAAGGTTGGCACAGAAATTAAGGGTAAATTGAGTGCATAACATATTCCCTTTGCTGTACCTACCCCTATTCTTAAACCTGTAAAAGAACCAGGACCTTTACTGACTATTACCGCTTCAATATCATTAAATTTTAAAGAATTATTATTTAACAAATTGATAATAAACAAAGTTAATCTTTCAGCATGCATATATTTATCAGATACTTCTTCGTGAAAATCTATCAAAACATTATTTTTAAATAATGCTACAGAACAGTTCTTGGTAGTAGTTTCAATAGCTAGAAATAATGCCATTAGTAATCGTAATAGTTGTTAAATAAATCTGTCATTATACCAAAATTAAATACTTGTGAATTGATTTCTTCATCTTCATCTTTGAAGAATCTATTTAGAACTTCTATTTTACATTTTAAATTAGTTTTTTTACTTAATAGATAGGAAACCGATATGCTTTGATAATTTACTGTAGTTAAATTTCCCTGGTACATTTTAATATTATAATCATCCGGTCTTCCAGAACCAATAATTGATGCTGATATTGAATTTAGTTCAGCAAAGTTGCCAGTTGACATATAAATATCGTTTCCGTAAGATGTAGGATCATTAAGTATTTTTCCTCCATATTTAACAAAAATAAACTTTGTATTAAATGAAAATCTATTAAATGAA
>NZWA01000037.1 GCA_002697505.1 Flavobacteriales bacterium
AATAAAAAAATAGAAAAATGAGAAATTTGTTTTTTATTCTTAGTGTTTGTTTCATTAGTTGTGAGAAAAATGAAGGGGAGGGTGGCACTTCATCTATTGAAGGAAGAGTGATATATTATACCACTACATACAATACTGTAACTCAATTGAATGATACACATTTTTATCCAAAAGCTGGTAAAGATGTATTTATAATTTATTCAGATAATGAAAATGCACTATATGATGATAAATTTGAAACAGATTGGGATGGAAGATATTCCTTTGATTTTTTAAGAAAAGGTCAATATACTATTTTCACTCATGTAGATAGTATAGTTGTAAATGACATTACATATGATTATCCAGTATTTAAAAGCATAGAGATTTCCTCAAATAATAGCATAGTTAATGTACCTGATTTTATAATTAATAAATAAATGGAGGTATCTAAAATTATTTCTGATTTTGAACATATATCGTTAGCTCAAATGGACGGTGTAAAGTTAATGAACCGAACAGATACAAAATATACCTTTTCAAACAGTAAATTGAATTTATTATTAAAAAAAATGCAACCTTTCTATAAAATCTTAGAGATCAACAATCAGTTAATTCATAGCTACAAATCTCTATATTACGATACTGAAGATAGGAAGTTTTATTTAGATCATCATAATAATAGAGTTAATAGAAATAAAGTTAGATTCAGAGAGTATGTTGGAAGTAACTTAACTTTTTTAGAAATTAAGTTAAAGAACAATAAAGGAAGAACAATAAAAAAAAGAATGAAGGTTGATAGTATAGTTAAACAATTATCTGCTGAACATAAACAATATATTAACAAAGTTGTTGGTAGTGAAATAAACTTATTAGCTCAACAAAAAATCAACTTTGATAGAATAACTTTTGTTCATAAAAAAAATAAAGAAAGATTAACAATTGATTTAGATTTAACTTTTCAAAATGATCTAAATAAAGGTGATTTAAAAAAAATAGTAATAGCTGAAGTCAAGCAAGAAAGAATGAGTAGGTCTTCAGATTTTATAAGAATTGCCAAAGAATTAAGTATATTGCCGATGAGATTGAGTAAATATTGTATGTCAACTTTAGAGCTTAATCCTAAAATTAAAAGTAATAGATTTAAGAAAAAACAACTATATATTAATAAAATAAAAAGAACATAATGGAATTTTTACTTGTTTTACTTGATGGTATGGAGTTTTTAAATACTCCCTTTTTTGATGCAAAAGATTTTTCAAAACTTGTTGTCAAGACTTTATTTAATTTAATTATTATAACCATGATAATTAGATATATTTATTATCCTGTAACTAAAAATAAGGATTATTTATTTACTTATTATTTAATTGGTTTAACCGTATTTTTATTGTGCGTGTTACTTGATAGTGTGAAATTGCAATTAGGTTTTGCACTTGGACTTTTTGCAATATTTGGTATTATTAGGTACAGAACAGATCCAATTGCTATTAAAGAAATGACTTATCTGTTTTTAGTTATTGGTATTTCAGTAATAAATGCCTTATCAAATAAAAAAATTAGTCATGCAGAATTACTATTTGCTAATCTGCTAATTGTCTTTATTACTTATGGTATGGAAAGGCTATGGTTGTTAAGACATCAGAGTAGAAAAAATATAACATATGAAAAAATTGAGTTAATCCATCCAGATAAAAGAGATGAATTACTCGCAGACTTAAAAGAAAGAACTGGAATAAATGTAGTACATGTTGAAATTAGAAGAATTGATTTTTTAAGAGATACGGCTAATTTGCGTATTTTTTATTACGAAGATGATACGAAGTAAACTTTTAATCTTATTACTTTTACCAATATTTTGTTTTGCCCAAGAAGAAGATTTTCAGTCATGGTCAACTATTACACTTAAGCAGAAAGTTTCTAAAAAATTTGATTTTTATTTACGAAATACAGTTAGATATCGAGAAAATTCATCAATTATTTCTAAAGCATTTATTGATCTTAAAATAAAATATAAGATTAAAAAAAATATGAGTTTTGCTTTTGGTTATAGAGATATTCATAGTTGGAATGATAGGCTTAGTAGACAAAATACTGAACGTTTTTATACAGATATTGTACTAAGAAAAAAAATAAATAGATATGTTTTTTTCGTTAGAAATAGATTGCAAAGACAGGGAGAATTAAATAGTTATAATAATGTATATCGACAAAGATTTAAGTTAGCTTATAATATCAAAGGAACTAAATTAGAACCTGCTGTTTCCACGGAGTACTTTTATCACTTAACTCGGCAGCTGAATAAGCTAAGACATTCAATAGTGCTTTCATATCCCTTATCAAAAAAGATAGATTTTGATCTTGGTTATAGATTCCAACATGAAATTAATATTGCGCGTCCAAAAAACTTATTTATATTAGATGCAAAGCTTAACTATTCATTTTAGTTTATTTGTTTTACAAATTATTATTTAATTAAAATATAAGTATGCACATTCTTTCTACACCAATTGAATATTTAAAAGGAGTTGGCCCTGCAAAAGCTGAATTGTTGAAAAAAGAAGTGTCAATCTTTACATATGGTGACTTATTACAGTACTATCCGTTTAGATATATAGATAAGAGTAAAGTATTTAATATCAGTGATATAAGTGACGATATGCCTTATATACAGCTCAAAGGTAAAATAATACAATTTGAAGAGATAGGACAAAAAAGATTTAAACGTTTAGTTGCAAAATTTAAAGATGAAACTGGACTGATAGATTTAGTATGGTTTAAAGGGGTTAGGTGGATTAAATCTTACTTAAAATTGAATCAAGACTATCTGATATTTGGAAAACCTACTTCTTTTAAAGGAAAATTTAATATTGCACATCCTGAAGTTGAACTTTATGAAGATAATTTTAAACGAAATACCTTGCAGGGAGTATACCATTCAACTGATAAATTAAATGCAAAAGGATTAAATAGCAAGGCAATTGGATTGTTAATAAAAAAAATGCTTCCTTTTTTAAAAGATAAAATAGAGGAAACTTTATCAAAAAAATTAATTGAAAAATTAAATTTGCCCCAAAAAGAGCAGGCAATGTTTAACATACATTTTCCTGTAAATCACAAAGAATTAATTAGATCGCAAAAAAGAATAAAATTTGATGAGTTATTTTTTTTACAGCTTCATCTTATTAAAACCAAAATATCTAGAAAAAATAAGAGTAAAGGATATACTTTAAATAAAATTGGCGATACTTTTAATGATTTTTATAATAATTCTTTACCCTTTGAATTAACTAATGCACAAAAAAGAGTAATTAAAGAGATAAGAAAAGATGTAAAGGGGCATTATCAGATGAATAGACTTCTTCAAGGAGATGTTGGTAGTGGGAAGACGTTAGTTGCATTATTGTGTATGTTAATAGCAATTGATAATGGTTTCCAATCATGTTTAATGGCTCCAACTGAAATTTTAAGTATTCAGCATTTTACCACTATTGTTGATTTTATGAAAAATCAGAACGTAAATATTCAACTATTAACTGGTTCAACAAAAACAAATCAAAGAAAAATTATTTATGAAGATTTACTTAGCGGTAAAATAGATATTTTGATAGGTACCCACGCCTTACTTGAAGATAAGGTTAAGTTCAGGAATTTAGCATTTGTTGTAATTGATGAGCAGCATAGATTTGGAGTTGCCCAAAGAGCNAAATTATGGACNAAAAATAATTTTCCACCTCACATCTTAGTAATGACTGCAACNCCAATACCCCGAACTTTATCTATGACACTTTACGGAGATTTAGANGTTTCAATTATAGATGAATTNCCACCTGGAAGGAAAGCTNTAAAAACAATTTGGAAATCTGATAGTTCAAGACTACAAATTATTAAATTTATCAAAGAGCAGATTTATTTAAAAAGACAGGTTTATATAGTTTTTCCACTAATCGAAGAAAGCGAGAAGTTAGATTATAAAAATTTAATGGAAGGTTATAATTCTTTGGTTAGAGAATTNCCNTTNCCNGATTTTCAGGTTAGCATNGTNCATGGAAAAATGAAAAGNGAGGATAAGGAATATGAAATGAAACGATTTGTTGANGGTATTACTGATATAATGGTTGCTACCACAGTAATCGAAGTAGGTGTTAATGTTCCAAATGCATCAGTAATGATTATNGAAAGTGCAGANAGATTTGGTTTATCACAACTNCATCANTTAAGAGGAAGAGTTGGTAGGGGTAGTGAACAGTCTTATTGTCTATTAGTNAGTGGTAACAAAATAAGTAATGAAGGTAAAACTCGATTAAAAACTATGGTGGATACAAATGATGGTTTTAAAATTTCTGAGGTTGACTTAAAATTAAGAGGACCGGGAGATATAATGGGTACAAAGCAAAGTGGAATTTTAGATTTTAAACTTGCAGATNTNATAAAAGATAATAAAATTTTACAATNTGCAAGGGCNGAAGCTNTANAANTACTAGAAGCTGATCCTAATTTAGATTTAGCCGNGAANATAAATATNTCTAGATTTTACAGACCATATGCTAGAGAAAAAGTNGGATGGAGTAGAATCTCATAAAATNANAAAAGGGTAAGCTACTTATATCGCACCGCTACAACCTATTACCCTTGCTATCTTCCGATCCTGGGGGAGTTCATAAGGAGCTGGTCGTATAAGACTTACCCTTGTTTGCAAAACTAATATATTCTGTGTTTTGTACAAATAATTTTTAACTTCTATTTTTATGTATATTTGCTTTTAATTATGGATAGAAAAAAATTTGCAATGAATTATGGTGCTGTATTAGGNCTAGCACTNAGCCTTCTTGGNATAATATTCTGGAGTATGAATATTAATGAACAAACATCTAAAGTTCCATCAATATTAAATAATGNACTAATTATANTNTTTTTAGCTTTNGCAATTGTGAAATATAGNGATGAAGAAATGAATGGTATTCTTACATATAAACAATGCTTAAAACTTGGAACAACNATTTCCTTTTTTTCGTCTGCAGTTATGTCTATTTATACTTTTATCTATATTACATATTTAAATCCTGAAATAATTACGAATTCATTNGAGCTAACTGANCAAACACTACTTCAATCAGACCCTGAAATATCTGATGAAATGTTAGAAATGCAGCTTCAATTNGCTGCTAAGTTTATGCAGCCACATTGGATGATGATTATGACTCTTTTAGGTGGTACNTTTATGGGATTTTTATATTCATCNGTACTATCTNTTTTCACAAAAAAATCAAGTAATTAGTAAATAGNTTATGAATATTAGTGTAGTCATCCCTTTATTTAACGAAGAAGAATCAATCAAGGAGCTTAGTACTTGGATTGTTGAAGTCATGAAAAAAAATAAATTTTCTTATGAAATCATTCTTATTGATGATGGTAGCGATGATACNTCTTGGAAAGAAATAGAAAGATTANANTCNAAAAATTCAAATATTAAAGGTGTTAAGTTTAGACGAAATTATGGTAAATCAGCAGCNTTAAANATTGGNTTCTTAAAAGCAAAAGGAGANGTTGTAATCACAATGGATGCAGATTTACAAGATAGTCCNGATGAGATACCAAAATTATATGAAAAAGTNTATAAAAAAGGTTTTGATTTGGTATCTGGATGGAAAAAAGAACGNTATGATCCAATTTCNAAAACAGTTCCTACAAAGTTATTTAATTGGGCAGCTAGAAAAGCATCGGGAATATATCTTCATGATTTCAATTGTGGTCTTAAGGCATACAATAAAAATGTTATAAAAAATATTGAGGTTTATGGNGAGATGCANAGNTATATTCCTATGATAGCAAAGTGGTCTGGATTTTCAAATATAACTGAGCAANTNGTNAAACANCAAAAAAGAAAATATGGTNCNACAAAATTTGGTATTGAACGTTTTTTAAATGGTTTTTTGGATCTTCTAACCATATCATTTATTTCTCGTTTNGGAAAAAAACCAATGCATTTTTTCGGTGTTTTGGGAACNTTAATGTTTNCTCTTGGATTTTTATTNTTTNCGTTTATAGTAGGATCAAAATTATTTTTCATGATAAATGANTTGCCTGCAAAAAATATTGCTGATATGTCAGCATTCTACATTGCTTTAACATCAATGATNATAGGAGTTCAATTGTTCCTNGCTGGTTTTATTGCTGAAATGATTTCTCGAAATTCACATGATAGTAACAGTTATCAGATAGAAAAAGAAATNTAAATTGGATAAAAAGAAAGTAATCATTATTGGNCCTGCTTTTCCATTAAGAGGTGGNATTNCTAATTTTAATAATTTACTTGCTAAAGCATANCAAGATCTTGGAAATGAGGTGGTTGTATATTCATTCAGTTTACAATACCCATCATTTTTATTNCCTGGNACATCTCAATATGAAAATGGCGATGCACCTAATATTAATATAAAGACATGNATTAATTCTATTAATCCTATTAATTGGTATAAGGTTGCCAAGAATATATCATCTGANAANGCTGATTATGTTGTTGTAAGNTATTGGTTNCCATTTATGGCTCCCTGCTTAGGTGTAATTTCTAGANTNATAAGANGAAAAACTAAAGTTATTGCAATAACAGATAATGTTATTCCACATGAAAAAAGAATAGGNGACCATCAGTTAACTAGTTTTTTTGTTAAATCATGTGATGGATTTATATGTCTTTCTAAATCTGTTTTATCAGATNTNAATAAGTTCACATCAAGNATACATAAAAAATTTTTCCCTCATCCAATCTATAATACATTTGGNAANAAACTAAGTAAANANAAGGCAAGACAAAATTTNCAATTAACCAAAAATGGAAAGTATTTGTTATTTTTTGGTTTTGTTCGTGAATATAAAGGATTAGATTTATTATTGAATGCTCTTGCTGATNAGCGCATAAAAAAANTGGGAGTTAAATTGATTGTAGCAGGTGAATTTTATGAAAANAAATCAAAATATTTAAATNTANTTAAATCNNTAGNTATTNAAGATTCTGTAATATTGAAAAGTAGTTTCATTTCTGCAGATNAAGTTAAAAATTATTTTTGTGCTGCAGATTTAATTACACAAACCTATAAAACAGCTACACAAAGTGGAATAACTCAAATAGCCTATCATTTTGATAGACCTATGTTAGTAACTGATGTTGGAGGTCTTTCAGAAATAGTACCNCACTTAAAAGTAGGTTATGTTACAAAAAAAGANTCTTTAGATATTGCNAANTGCATNTATGATTTTTATAATAATNACAGAGAGGATANATTTTCAGAAAATGTACAAAAAGAAAAAATAAGATTTTCTTGGGATAAATTTATTTTAAATACTAANGAATTAGTNGATTCAATTTAGTTTTATATTTGTAAAAATTATATTTAAATGAGAATAATTTTTTTTGCATCAATTTTTGTTTCTACTATTTTATATAGTCAGCAAAAAAATATAATCGATNATAATAATTTAAANCAAGGAGAATGGCATAAAANGNANCAAAATGGCTCATTAAAATATAANGGGCAGTTCAAGGANGGANTCCCNTACGGNACTTTTTTACATTATTACANTACAGGNGAGTTNAAGATTGAAAAAAAATATTTTCATAACNGTACNGCATCATCATGTCATTTTTATTACAAAAATGGTCAGCTAAAAGCTTCTGGTATTTATGTTAATGAATTNAGAGATAGTACATGGAACTATTATAANTTTAATGGCANATTAATATTAAGTGAGCAATATAAATCTGATNTNCTAAGTGGTTNTAAAAAAGTTTTTTATGANGATGGAAATTTATTTGAAATTCAATATTGGAAAGAAGGAAAAAAACATGGNAAATTNGAACAGTTTTTTCAAAATGGACAATTAAAACAGAGTTCAANTTATNACATGGNTNTAAAGCAAGGAGATGAGATTAATTATTATTTTTCAGGTGCATTACATTCCAAAGGANCGTATAAGNATGGGNTTAAATCAANTGTATGGAAATATTATTCCAAAGATGGTGTTCTNGATACTACAATAAATNTTGAGTGATGAAAAANGGAAGAGTTTTAATGGCAATGAGTGGAGGAATNGATAGTACTATGTCTGCTCTTATTTTACATGAATTNGGATATGANGTTATAGGTTTAACAATGAAAACTTGGGATTATGAATCATCAGGAGGNAATGGTAAAGAAACAGGTTGTTGTAGTTTAGATTCAATTAATGATGCAAGAAAAGTAGCTGTAGATTGTGGNTTTCCTCATACAGTNTTAGATATTAGAGATGAATTCGGAGATGCAATAATTGATAATTTTGTTGATGAATATATTGCAGGAAGAACTCCAAATCCTTGTGTNTTATGTAATACACATATAAAATGGGCAGCTTTATTAAAAAGNGCAGATATGTTAAANTGNAAGTATATTGCAACAGGTCATTACGCTCANATTAGAAAGNAAAATGATAGGTTTNTTGTTTCNAAAGGNTTAGATGAAATAAAAGATCAGTCCTATGTTCTTTGGGGNGTNAGTCAAGAGTGCTTGAGNAGAACAATATTNCCAATTGGAGGNTACCATAAGGAAGACATNAGAAAAATGGCATTATCAAAGGGNTACAAACAACTTGCNCAAAAAAGTGAGAGCTATGAAATATGTTTTATNCCTGANAATGATTATAGAAGTTTTTTAAAANGNAAGGTAAAGGGTTTAGAAAAAAAGGTTGCNGGAGGAAGCTTTATTACCTCTNATGGAAAAGTTGTAGGAANACACAACGGTTATCCATTTTANACNATTGGTCAACGNAANTTAGGAGTNTCATTAGGNTCTAAACCAACNTACGTTATNGGNATTGATGCAGATAATAATANAGTTACAGTAGGAGATAAAGAAGAATTNCAAAAGCAAGAGATGTATATTAAGGATNTAAATTATTTAAANTATACAAAGATTAATGATGGNGATGANTTTCTTGTAAAGATACGATATAAACATAAAGGTGAGTATGCTACTTTATATAATTATGANGGNCGTATTAAAGTGTTGTTTCANAAGAAAGTACGTGGAATTGCNCCTGGTCAATCTGCGGCTATTTATGAAGGAAATGATTTAATTGCTGGTGGTTTTATNATGAAATAGNTAATGTCAAATNAGATAAAAATTACATATAAAGAAACTAATTTTTTTTCAAAATTAATAAATGATTATATTGAAGAANATGATAGTNTNAGTGATAAAATTAGTTNTTTCCCAAATCTTGATAATTTTTATAAACAAATTAAAANCAAATCAAAACAAAATCTTNACAGAAAACTNTTGGTAAATGTTTTAAAACAACAAAATTCNAAAATATTATTATCTAATTTTTCTAAAAAAAATATAGAANTATTATCAAAAAACAATACNTANACAGTNACTACNGGNCATCAANTGTGTTTNTTTACTGGTCCTCTTTTTTTTATTTATAAAATATTNTCNACTATAAATTTAGTTGAAAAATTAACTGAAAAATATCCAAANAATAATTTTGTTCCCTTNTTTTGGNTAGCAAGTGAAGATCATGATTTAAATGAAATTAATCATTTTTATGTAAATAATAAAGTTTACNCTTATGATAANGTTAATGAAAANGCCCCTGTTGGNAGATTAAAATTTGATAAAATTGAACAGTTTATNTCAGATAATTTGACTGANTTATTGCAAAAAAGTAATGATGGAAAAAATCTTCTTAAAATTTTTAANAAAGCATACAGAAATGATAAAAATCTAGCNGATTGTACAAGANTTTTACTNAACGAGTTGTTTGGNTCATANGGNCTAGTNATAATTGATGGNGATGATAAATCNTTAAAGTCAAGTTTTAAAAATGTAATTAAGAAAGATGTTTTAGATAAATATTANNCTAAGTATATAAAAATTGATAGTGAGANATTNTTAGAAAAGTCATATCATCAGCAAGCATACTNCAGAGATATTAATTTTTTTAGAATCAAAGAAGGTAGAAGAGAACTGATNTTAAATTCNGNTAATTTGGAAAAAGATGAAATAGATAATTNTCCNCAAAATTTTAGTCCAAATGTTTTAATTAGNCCAATATANCAAGANTTNGTTTTACCAAANATTGCTGTNGTTGGAGGTNCCTCNGANATATCATATTGGCTTCAGCTTAAAAGTTCNTTTNAAAAAGAAAAAATTCCCTTNCCAATNTTAGTNTTAAGAAATTCNGTAATGATTTTNTCTAATCATCAAATTAATAAAATTAAAAAGTTGAATTTNAGTATTAAAGATCTTTTNTATGATAAAGAATATTTANACAAAAAATATATTTTAAATAAAATCAATAANAANTTTTCGTTTNATGAACAGAAGAAAAAAATCAATGAAATATATTCTGANATAAAATCTANTTTTCATGATTTGAATCTNGANGATAGTATAAATGCAAATCTTAANAAAAATTTAAAATTATTAAGTTCGTTAGAGNTAAAGTTAGTNAGAAATAAAAAGAAAAATNATGANGAAGCTATNAATCAAATTAANAAATTAAAAAATGATTTATTTCCTAACAATAACTTACAAGAAAGAAATAATAACTTTATGTNACTNTATATGNAATATGGTGATAATTTTTTNAAAATATTAAAAAATAATTTGGANCCCCTAGACGGTAATTTTGTAGTTTTACATAAATAATTTGTNAATAAATGCATGAAAAAATATTAATTATTGATTTTGGATCNCAGTATACCCAACTTATTGCNAGNCGAGTCAGAGAGTTAAATNTTTATTCTGAAATTCANCCNTANAATANACTNCCTAATTTAAATGATAAATGGAAAGGNATAATTTTTTCTGGNTCACCNCATTCTGTTTTTGATAAGNATGCACCTCAAATTGATNTCAAAAAGATTAAAGGTAANGTTCCNNTTCTTGCGGTATGTTATGGNTCTCAATATTTAGCTAATAAATTTGGCGGTAATGTNGTGCCNTCNAAAATCAGAGAATACGGTAGAGCAAATTTAACATTTATANACAACAAAGATATATTGTTTGACAANGTTCNATTAAATTCTCAGGTTTGGATGAGNCATGCTGATACGATTGNTTCTATNCCNAATAATTTTAATTTGATTGCNTCTACTAAAGATGTCNNAAATGCNGCATATAAAATCNATAANGAATTAACATANGGACTACAGTTTCATCCTGAAGTATATCATTCTGAGCATGGNTTTTTAATTTTGAAAAATTTTTTACTTAANGTATGCAATTGTTTACANGANTGGACNCCAAATATATTTATAGANGAAACAATTTNATATTTAAAAAATAANCTAAAAAATGATACAGTAATTTTAGGATTGTCAGGTGGAGTNGANTCTACNGTAGCTGCTATTTTNCTTCATCATGCAATTGGAGAAAATCTNCATTGTATTTTTGTAGANAATGGTCTTTTAAGAAAANNNGAATTTGATGAAGTTTTAAATCAGTACAAAGATATGGGTTTAAATGTTGTTGGTGTAGATGCTAGANATAANTTTTATAAATCTCTNAANGGAATTTGTGANCCNGAANAAAAGCGNAAATGTATTGGAAAAACTTTTATTGATGTTTTTGATAGNGAGGCAAATAAAATTAAGAACGTAAAGTGGTTAGCTCAAGGTACAATATATCCAGATGTNATTGAATCAATTTCTGCAACTGGAGGACCATCAGCAACTATAAAATCTCATCATAATGTTGGCGGATTNCCAGAATATATGAANCTTCAAATAGTTGANCCNCTNAAATCCNTATTTAAAGATGAGGTAAGAAGAATTGGTAGGTCATTAAATATAGATCAAAATATNTTGCAACGTCATCCTTTTCCAGGTCCTGGTTTAGGAATAAGAATTCTTGGAGATATTANTATTGAAAAAGTANAAATCTTNCAAGAAGCTGACAAAATATTTATNGATTTATTAAAGGAGTATAAACTNTATAANAANGTTTGGCAAGCAGGANCTATACTNTTACCAGTTAAATCAGTCGGNGTTATGGGAGACGAGAGAACATATGAAAATACAATAGCTTTGAGAGCNGTTGAATCAACTGATGGAATGACTGCTGATTGGGTTCGTCTTCCATACGATTTTATAGCTGAAGTTTCGAATAAAATAATCAATANAGTAAAAGGAGTTAATCGAGTCGTATACGACGTNAGCTCTAAACCNCCAGCAACAATTGAATGGGAATAATTAGATTTTTTTTTATACTTATTATATTATCAACTTCATTATTTGCTCAGACTAATAATAAAATTGTAAGATTTGATGATAAATATTTTATAGTTCATACAGTAAAAGCTGGGGAGTCTTTAAATAAAATTGCAGACACTTATAAAGTAAAGGTGAATGATATTTTAAAGTCTAACGAAATGCAACGAAATTTGTATTATAATCAACAATTATATATTCCAATTGAATTAAATGATTCAATAATTTCACATAAAGAAAATAAAATAAAAAAAGAAGAAATTAATATTGCTTTATTGATGCCATATTATGTAGAAAAAAATGATACAATGTTTGATGATTTTGAAGATACTTTAAAAGCTAGTAGTTTGTATTTTACTGCTTCTGAGGTTGCATTATCTTTTCATGTAGGAGTTAAACTTGCATTGGATTCATTAAATAAGCTAAACGTTAATATAGTATTACATACTTTTGATACTAACAATGACACAAATAAGGTTTTGAATATTGTTAGATCTGGTAAGCTTGAAAAAATGGATTATATAATTGGACCGCTAAGAGCAAAGAATTTTAATATAGTGTGTCAAAAATATGGGAATAGCAATAAAATTTTAATTAATCCTTTGTCAAGAATAGCAAATGATGTTAAAAAATACAAAGCTGTTTACCAAATATATCCAAGAATAGAAGATCAATTAAGAGAAATAGTAAAATTTATTGACAGAAAATATAAAAATAAAAGAATCCTTATATTATATCAGTATGATAAGTTAACGCATGTAAATTCACTTAAAAGATTATTAAGTAAAAATAATTTTAATGAAATTAATTCACACGAAATAAAATACACTCATGTCGATTCAATTAGAGATATTTTTTCTCCTTTTCAAATTGTTTTGATTCCCTCAACTAATAAAGCTTTCGTAAGTAAAGTGCTTTCATCAATTCGATGTTTGGATTCTACATCTGTTGTTTTTGGACTAAATTCTTGGGTTAAATATGATAATCTTGATATTGATGATTTAATGGAGCTTAATTTACATCTTCCTATATCTAATCAATTAACTTATTTTCAAGAGTTTGATCAACAATTTATAAAGTTGTTTGAAAAAACATATTTAACTAATCATGCAAAGTATTCTTATAATGCTTATTCTATAATGATGCATTTTTTTGGTAATGAGAAACTATATAGCTTTAAGAAATTATTGAATGGTGGTTATGTTAATACAACTATGCCAATTTATNATTATTACGATTATGATTTGATTTTAGCGGAATAAATTCTTATTTANCTTAAATCTATTATTTCAATNCCTGGAAANTTTNATGTNTCAAAATAAAATGAATTTATTTCCNAATCATACTTTAANTTATTAATAGAATAAATAAATTTTCCACCTTCTTTATCAAATACTTTAATTTCACTTATTTCTTNATTTTGTTTTTGNANCTTAATTTGTATTTTAATAAAANATTTTATTGTTTTTGGAATTAGTTCTATCAAATAAAAATTTATTTCGTCTTTAAGAAATAAAATTNTATAATCATTTTTAGAAATTTTAAATAANTCACTTAAGTTTGATACACCNGNTGTTATTTCGTTATTTGATATTTGAACTTCATTTATATCTTTCAAATAAGTCCATTGTATATCACCATTATTAATTATAATTTGNTCATCNAAATCAATACTAAANTTATCATTTTCAAGAANTAATTTTCCTTTTTTATTTGTTTNAATATCTAAACTNATATTCTCATATAANAGATNGNAATCGATTGAAATATTTTTGTAACNACTAATTTTNGTGANTATATCATCAATTATCTCCTCTTTTGTTTTTTCATTTGAAAANCTTGAGATTGATGATATTAAAATAAGAAAACANAAAAANAATTTCATTTATANANTATTAAGGAGTTCNTCAAGCTCTAATTCTGTTTTAATTAATACTTGTCTGGCTTTACTTCCTTCAGGAGGNCCAACTATTTTAGCTGATTCAAGCTGATCAATAATNCTTCCTGCTCTATTATATCCAAGTCTTAANTTTCTTTGAATAAGCGACGTTGATCCAGATTGATGTTGTACNACAANTCTAGCNGCTTCATTAAATAAATCATCTTTCTCTTCTAAATTTGAACNTNCTGATGTTGATTCATTTTCAGAAATAAATTCTGGTAATATATGTGCTTGTGAATATGAATTNTGGCTTCCGATTTCNTCACAAAGTTTTTCTACTTCAGGTGTATCAATAAATGCACATTGTAATCTTGTTAAATCACTACCNGTAGATATTAACATATCTCCCATTCCAATTAATTGATCAGCTCCTTTACTNTCTAGTATTGTTCTTGAATCAGTGGAAGAGGTTACTCTAAATGCGACTCTTGCAGGAAAATTAGCTTTNATTATACCAGTTATCACATTTACNGAAGGTCTTTGTGTAGCAATTATTAGGTGAATNCCAATTGCTCTTGCTAGNTGTGCAAGTCTTGCAATTGGAGTTTCAATTTCTTTTCCTGCTGTCATAATTAAATCAGCAAATTCATCGATNACTAAAACAATNTAGGGTAAAAATCTATGTCCNTTGTTTGGATTNAATTTTCTTGAAATAAACTTNNTNTTGTATTCNTTTATATTTCTACATTGAGCTTTTTTGCATAGTTCATATCTTTCATCCATTTCAATACAAAGAGAATTNATTGTATTGATAACTTTTTTAGTATCGGTAATAATTGCNTCCTCNGAATCAGGTAGNTTAGCTAAAAAATGTTTTTCAATTTTATTGAATAATGTTAGTTCTACNTTTTTAGGATCAACTAGTACAAATTTTATTTCNGCTGGATGTTTTTTATAAAGTAATGATGTGAGAATCACATTAAGACCAACTGATTTNCCTTGTCCAGTAGCTCCTGCCATTAACAAATGAGGCATTTTTGTNAGATCGACTACAAATGTCTCATTTGAAATTGTTTTTCCAAAAGCTATTGGAAGTTCCATTTTNTTATCCTGAAATTTTTCTGACTTTAAAACTTCAAGCATGGAAACTGTTGTTTTGTTTTTATTTGGAACTTCTATTCCAACTGTTCCTTTNCCNGGAATTGGAGCTATAATTCTAATTCCTTCAGCAGCTAAACTTAAAGCAATATCGTCTTCAAGATTTTTGATTTTAGATATTCTNANTCCAGCATTAGGAACNATTTCATATAAAGTTATNGTNGGNCCAACNGTTGCAGATATAGATGTTATTCCAATTTTGTAGTGCCCTAATGTTTCAACTATTTTATCTTTTTTTTCTTCTAAATCGCTTTTNTCAATCTCNATTTTACCANTACCNTAGTTTTTTAAAANTTCAATACTTGGGATTCTNTAATTTGAAAGCTCTAATGTTGGATCNTAATCTCCCAACTCTTCAAGTTTTTTCTCAATATCATTANTTGATAAAGTTTCTTCTTCTTTAATTTCNTTTATTTCAATNCCTAAATCAGCTGTTTTAGGCTCTAATTTATTTTCATCTAGTTTATTTANATTATNATTTGTTTCAATATTANTATTTATTTGAACTNGTTTGGAATTATTGATTTCATTTTCTTTATTATGAGTTNGNGNATCATCCTTTAATAATTGATCATTTTGTNTTTTTNTATTCGAATCCTTAATATCCTCNNTTTTCTTTTTTAATAAATTTTTANATTTTGAGTACAAGTCAGTCAAATTGATATTNCTAGCTATATAAAATATAATAATTGTTANAAGTAATAATGTATTNCCTATTTTTCCTAAAACAGTGTTTAACAATTCATTTANATAAATTCCAACTGCACCAGAGTAAATAGTTANGTTTGTGAAATGGCAAAGAATAACTGGNNATAAAACAAGTGCAATAATTAGTTTGAAAATTAATTTTTNAAAACGAATTTTTNTAAATCCTAATATATTANTAGCTAAAATTAATAATGNAAAAGGTATGATAAAAGCAAAAATACCAAAGCTATCTTTAATTAANAAGTTAGAAATATATGCCCCNANTCCACCAATTGCGTTTTCAATATTATTGTTNGAAATTACATCTAAAAAGTCATTGTTAGACACTATNTTATCATCANTTTTCCAGTTAAAGCAAAATGAAAAAAATGCAATAATTAAATAGCAAGATATTAGTACGAGTAAAGTTGAAAATATNTTTTGATTTCTTTTATTAGNAAAANNATTTACAATATTTTTTAGTTTAAATTTTGTTTTTTTTGTATTNAATTTAATTTTACTCATATNCAAAAATACAAATTCATTACTNNAAGCTNANAANTTAAATTTAATATTTTACCATTTAATTGTTAATAAAAAATATGTAATCAATTNTTATTTATATACTTATTTCTTAGTTAAATTTGTCAAATGTTAACATTGAACTTAAACGTACATAATGAAACNTCAAATTTAAAAACTGTTTATNTTGGAATAGCNGATGATTTTGGAAATACTCCTAAAANAGAGGATTGTTATGATCCTAAATCATTATTTCATGTCCAAAATGGTNCGTTTCCTAATCAAGTTGATTTAATAAATGAAAATAAAAACCTNTNNAANGTATTAAAAAAATATGGTGTAACTATATTACANCCNACTAATATNTCTNANGTAAATCAAATTTTTGTNAGAGATATTGCATTTGTAATAGGAAACTTNTTAATTGTTTCAAATATTGTTAAAAATAGAGNAAAGGAAATGTTAGCTTTAAAAGATTTATATTTAAGAATNAGCAATGAACATATTGTNTTTTCTCCACCTAATGTTANAGTTGAAGGNGGGGATGTTTTATTAAACAATGANTATATTTTTATTGGTTATTCCGAGGATNCAGATTTTCAAAAANANATTGTTTCAAGAACNAATAAAAATGCTATTTCTTTTATACAAAAGCTATTTCCAAANAAAAATGTTGTTGGTTTTGANTTAAATAAATCNGATACTGANCCTAGAAAAAATGCCTTGCATTTAGATTGNTGTTTNCAGCCAATAGGTCATGATAAGGNTATANTATATAAANANGGNTTTAAANANAAAAANGATNTAAATTTTTTAGTTAATTATTTTGGTAANGAAAATATTATTGAAATTGATANNGAAGAAATGTATAATATGAGNTCGAANGTTTTTTCAATTTCTGAGAAGATTATTGTTTCCGACAANTCATTTANAAGATTAAATTTAANACTCAAAGAGCTTGGATTTGTAGTNGANGAAATATCATACATGGAAACTTCAAAAATGGAAGGATTATTTAGATGTTCAACTATGCCTTTGATAAGAGAATGANTTCTTTGACTAATAATATTATGATGATAAGACCTGTNGCATTTAGTTACAACNANGAGACTGCNGTAAATAATTTTTATCAAAGATCTTTAAATAATTTTTCTAGATATGANGTNAATGAAAAAGCATGTAGAGAATTTGANAATTTTGTGGAAAAACTTAGTTTNAAAGGNGTAAACATAATTATNTTTAACGATACTACTAATCCGATTACNCCAGATTCAGTATTTCCNAATAATTGGATATCATTTCATCATGATGCTAGANTTGCACTTTATCCAATGTATGCTAAAAACAGAAGATATGAACGAAGGTTNGATATTTTAGATAGTTTAAANAATAAATTTAATTTTAAAATTGAAAAAGTNTTAGATTATACTNAATATGAATCTAAAAATATTTTTCTTGAAGGTACTGGAAGTATGGTTTTAGACCGAAGCTCAAAGTTGTGTTATGCATCTTTATCCANTAGAACAAGTGAAAAAATTATAAAAAANTTTTGTACTGATTTTAATTATCAACCNGTTATTTTNAATTCCTATCAAAATGTAGGTTCAAATAGACTAAAGATCTACCATACAAATGTTATGATGTGTGTTGCTGATGAATTTGTTGTTNTATGTTTAGACTCGATTGATTGTAAANATGATTTATTAAAAGTTAAAAGTTCAATAGAAAAAAGTAATAAGGANATAATTGAAATAACTGAAGAGCAAAAGCATCATTTTGCAGGAAATATGCTNCAGGTNAAAGGAGNTGACGATAAATTTTTAGTTATGTCGTCAACTGCNTATAGNGTTTTAACTGATAAACAAATTAANCAAATAAATAAGTATTGTTCAATTATTCATAGTCCATTAAATATCATNGAAACATGTGGAGGAGGAAGTGCNAGATGTATGATGGCTGAAATATTTTTACCAAAAAAATGAGTTTANANAAATTAAAAAATAAAATAAAAGAATCAATTTTTACACTTTATTCAAATAATGAGTTAAATATTCAATTTCAAAAAACAAAAAAAAATTTTGATGGTGATTTAACNATAGTTGTATTTCCATTATTAGTAGTTTCTAAAAAATCTGCTGAAAAAACATCATNGGAAATAGCNANTTGTTTNAAAAAAAATNTNNNTGAAATTGTTGATTTTAATATTGTTGGTGGATTTTTAAATTTAATATTTTCAAATAATTTTTGGCTNANNCAATTNAAAAATATTTATGATGATAAAAATTNTGGNATTAAAATTGCNGACAAAAATTCTGATAAATATGTAGTTGAATATTCATCACCAAATACTAATAAACCATTACATTTAGGTCATATTAGAAATATTTTGCTTGGNCATTCAATTTCAGAAATATTAAAAGCTAATGGNAATAATGTTNTAAAGGTTCAAATAATTAATGACAGAGGAATACATATTTGTAAATCTATGGTTGCTTGGAAAAAATTTGGNTCAGGTGAAGACCCTCANTCNTCAAACATNAAAGGAGATCATTTAGTTGGAAANTACTATGTTAAATTTAACACTGTTTATTCCGANCAAGTAAATGANTTAGTTAAAAAAGGTTTTTCTTTAGATCAAGCTNAAAAACANGCNCCNATTTTTTTAGAAGCTCAAAANATGCTNCTNAAATGGGAAAGTGGNGATAAAGAAATAATTGATTTGTGGAAGAAAATGAATAATTGGGTTTATGATGGATTTGATNAAACNTATTCAAGNCTAAACGTAAGCTTTGATAAAAATTATTACGAAAGCAATACTTTTTTACTNGGNAAAAANATAATAGAAGATGGGTTGAAAAAAAATATTTTTTATCAAAAGGACGATAAATCTGTTTGGGTNAGTTTATCTAAATANAATTTGGATGATAAGATANTGCTTAGAGCAGATGGNACATCTGTATATATTACTCANGATATTGGTACAGCAGTTCAAAGACANGAAGATTTTTCGTTTACAAATATGATATATACAGTTGGTAATGAGCAAAATCATCATTTTAAAGTTTTATTTTCAATANTAGATCTATTATCATACAATTGGAGTTNTAATTGTAAGCACTTATCATATGGNATGGTCGATTTACCATCTGGAAAGATGAAGTCTAGAGAAGGGACAGTTGTTGATGCTGANGANTTAATGAGTAATCTTGTAAANAACGCTAAAAAAATCTCTCAAGATCTGGGNAAAACAAAAGGAANGGNGCAAAATGAGATAGATTNNCTTTACGAAANGGTTGGNTTAGGTGCTTTAAAATATTTTATTTTAAAGGTGGATCCTCATAAAAACATGTTATTCAATACAGAAGAATCAATTGATTTTAATGGAAATACAGGACCTTTTATTCAGTATACTTATGCTAGAATACAATCACTTTTAAGAAATTGCGATTATCAGCTATTATTAGATTTTCAGGATGATTATAAATTAAATAGCTTCGAAAAAAATTTGATTAAAATAATGTGTCAATTTCCAAATATATTAAGTGATTCAGCTAAACAGCTCAATCCCTCATTATTAGCAAATTATTCTTACGAGTTGTCAAAAGAATTTAATCAGTTTTATCAAAGTTATCCTATTTTAAATAACGAGAGCAAGAANATTNNNATATTTAGATTAGTTATTTCTAAAAAGATATCTGAAATAATAAAATCATCAATGTCATTATTGGGTATTTTAATGCCCGATAAAATGTGATTATTCTGTAGTTTTAAAAATTCTGTTTAAAAATTGTTCTAGTTGAATAATACTTCTGTTGTTAAATAATTCACCTTGTTTTACATAAGANATATTTCCTGTTTCTTCAGAAACAACAATTGCAATTGCATCNGACTCTTCAGTAANTCCAATAGCAGCTCNGTGTCTTACACCAATTTTTTTTGGTAATGTTTTATTACTAATGGGTAATATACATCCAGCGCTAATTATNAAGTTGTTTTTAATTATAATAGCACCATCGTGNAGTGGGCTNTTTTTATAAAAAATACTTTCAATAATTAAATTTGATATTTNACCTTTGATTTTNANTCCTGTTTCAGAAAATACATNTAAATCATCTTCTTGTGTTATAATTANAATTGCACCTGTTTTANTTTTACTCATNTTTTCACAAGCATTAACAATAGACTTTATATCTAAAGAAGAGTNATATTTTGTTTTCAATAAAAATTTTTGAGTTAAAAATTTTCCTTTNCCTAAAANAATTAGAAATTTTCTCANNTCGTTNTGAAAAATNATAGCAAGAATGATCACNCCAAAACCNATAAATTGACCTAAAATTTCACTTAGTAGTTTTANTTCAAAAAAAGATACAATTTGCCAAAANAAATAAATTAGGGCTATNCTTAAAAATATATTAATTGCAATAGTTCCTTTAACCAATCTNTATAGTAAAAAAATTAGTNTNANNACAGAAAAAATATCAANAACNTCNAAGATCTCCATTTATTTAANGTTTTTNATAAAATTAGNTATTTTAACACATTCAAAAGCTTCTNTCACATCATGNACTCTTAAAATATCTGCCCCATTTTTTAAAGCAACAGTATTTATAATACTAGTTCCATTTAAAGCCTTTTCTGGNGAAATATTTAAAAGTTTGTAAATCATAGATTTTCTAGATGCCCCNACAAGTATTGGGTAATTTAACTTTTTAAATTCATGTAAATTATTTAACAAAGTATAATTATGTTCTAAATTTTTTCCAAATCCAAATCCTGGATCTANGATAATNTCATTAAAANCCAAATTTTCAAGNTCTTTTATTTTTTTTTCGAAAAAAGAATAAANTTCATTAACAANNTNTTTATAATTTGGATTATTTTGCATGTTTTCAGGTCTACCTTGCATATGCATTAAAACATATGGNACCTTNAGCTTTGATATTGTTTTTAACATATTTGGGTCAATATTTCCAGCAGNAACATCATTAATCATATTAGCTCCAGATTTAATGGNTTGTTCTGCAACTAAACTCCAATAGGTATCAACAGAAAGAAAGATATTCTTAAATTTTTTTCTTAACAATTTAATTGNTGGAAGTAAAATTTTANTTTCTTCATNNGGNCCTTTAGAAATTGCGTTAGGCTTTGTTGATTGTGCACCGATATCGATAATTGACGCTCCTTCATCTAGCATTNTTTTAACTTGNGATATAATTTTTTNTGGTTGTAAATATTTTCCNCCATCATAAAATGAATCTTCTGTGATATTTAAAATACCCATTATTATTTTTTCTNCTGTTGAAAAATAATCAGATTTGNTGATATTATCTTTGAAGTTGAGATAATTAAATAATGTATATTTAGCCATTCTTTAATTTTTTTTAATATGGAACAAACGATTCATGAATATGACTCAATAATAACAAAATGTAAGCAAATTTTTGCNAAAAAAATGAAAGATTATGGTACTGCTTGGCGTATTTTAAGAATTAGTTCCTTGACAGATCAAATATTTATAAAAGCACAACGTATTAGATCAATTGAATTAAAAGGNTCAAGTAAGATTGATGAGGGAGTTTATAATGAATTTGTAGGAATTGTTAATTANTCNATTATAGGATTAATTCAATTGCAGCTTGGGGTAAGTGATGAATCTGATGAAATGGATTATAATGAAGTNATAAAAATGTTTGANAATCAAGTTAATGTAGCTAAAAGTTTAATGCTAGATAAGAATCATGATTATGGAGAAGCNTGGAGAAATATGAGNGTGAGTTCACTCACAGATTTAATTTTACAAAAATTNCTTAGAGTAAAACAAATTGAAGATAATAANGGTTCTACTTTAATTTCTGAAGGTGTAGATGCTAACTATTTAGATATGCTAAATTATGCCGTATTTGCGTTAATTAAAATAAATAAATAATTATGAAAACAGTAAACAAACAAGTTGTCACTATTTTGAGANTTCTCATCTCATTATTATTTTTAGTTTCAGCATTAGCAAAATTATATCCTGTTCCAATAATTGGAATAACAAAAATTTTTGAAGAAGGTCAGTTAATACCAATGGGTTTTAGTAGTGATTTGGCACCATATGTTTCTAGAATAATTATAGGTATCGAATTTTTTATTGCAATAGCAATTTTGCAAAAAAATTATCTTAAAAAAATTATNTTACCTTTTTCAATTGGACTAATTTCAGTTTTTACAATTCATCTTTCATATCAATTTTTTACNGGNGATAATGATAANTGTGGTTGNTTTGGAGANTTAATTCCTATGACTCCNATTGAAGCTATTATTAAAAATATATTAACNTTAATAATTTTATTTTTTATTAATAAAAATATATCNTTTAATAAGGAAAATAATTTACTTCTTCTAANAAATAAAATATTAGCNATNTTGTTGCTNATGTTTGCATTATTACCAATTTCTAATANTTCTTCTTCNCCNTCATCATCNTTTTTACAATATGTNANCAATGANGATTTTANTNNNATTGATGACACTAAAGTTTTATGTTTTTTTGACCCNGATTGNGATCATTGTCAAGATGCTGCTAANAGCATAGATTCACTTTCNAAAACATTAAATAATTTTCCTAATGTTCANNTNATTTTTTCTAATATTGATAATGATTCAATTGNTGGAAATGAAATGNTTGAAAGAATAAATAATTTTTTTAATAATANGGATACAGATTTTTCTTATCAAAGTATGCCATTTGATAATTGGGATACTGATGAAATTGATAGTTATTCTGAAATAACATTTCCNCTTTATGATAATCCAGTAGTGATTTTGTATCAAGGTGAAAANCANATNAGGNTNTTNGATGGAACAGGAACTAATGANTTTGATATTTTAGAATTTAAAAANTTATTAGAATAATTTTAGTGGNANCTTTAATTTTTAAAAAATTNTTGNANGGTTTTTCAATTTTATTTGGAGTNCTAACAATTGTCTTTTTCCTGTTTAAAATATTGCCAGCTGATCCAGCTAGAATGATGCTTGATAAAAGAGAGGATGCTGAACAGNTAGAGTTAATAAATCAAAAATANGGCTTTAACAAACCTNTTTCTTTACAGTATNTNANCTATGTNAATGATNTTTCATTTATTTCTATTTACTCNCTTAACAAGNATTCTTTTATNTCAATNNANAATAAAGAAATAANTTATTTTAAATTTTTTNNNANAAGNTCCTATATNTTAGTGGNAAAATTACCTNNTTTNGGTAANTCNTTTNTNAAGNAAGAAAANTCTGTNNNTTCAATTATTATTTCNACATTTAAAAANACCTTTAGTATTGGCNANATCATCTATANTTATNGCANTNGTNNTAGGTNTNATAATGGGAATNNTTTCAGCAATAAATAAAGANAATATCATTGATAAATCTGTATTGTTTTTTTCNGCATTAGGNATGTCTTTGCCATCTTTTTTTAGTGCTATTCTTATTGCGTGGNTTTTTGGATTTGTTTTACACCAATANACTAATNTNCAAATGACTGGAAGTTTATTTGAANTTGACGATTATGGAANNGGATATCATNTAAANATTAAAAATTTAATTCTNCCATCAATTACNNTAGGTATTAGNCCTTTATCAGTTATTACACAACTTTCAAGAAATTCATTNTTGGATGTTTTAAATATGGATTATATAAGAACNGCAAAAGCAAANGGNNTAAAATTTTCTAAAGTANTNTTTAAGCANGCATTNATGAACTCATTAAATCCTGTANTTACNGCNGTTTCAGGTTGGTTTGCTTCTCTTTTAGCTGGTGCTGTATTTGTNGAGTATGTNTTTGGTTGGAATGGNTTAGGAAAGGAAATTGTAAATGCATTAAATACTATGGATTTTCCTGTAGTAATNGGTTCAGTNTTATTTATTTCAANANTTTTTATAATTATTAATTTATTAGTTGANTTANTTTATATATGGTTAGATCCTCGAATNAAAACATAAAAAATACATGAGAAAAAATATNNTAGTAGCAAANTGGAAAATGAATTTAGTAAGAANNGATGCCTTNTTATTAGTNCANGAGNTATTATCAAACAAAGCTGATAATNTTTNTGTTAATGTTGTTTTTGCNCCCTCNTATCCTTATNTNTATAAGNTTGCNAAATTATGTNNAATTAATGATAATTTTAGTGTTTCTTCTCAAGATTGTAGNNCNAGTAAANATGGTGCGCANACNGGNGAAGTTTCNGCNGAAATGATTGCATCATGNGGTGCTGAANATGTTATACTNGGCCATTCAGAAAGAAGAATGAANTTNAATGAAAGNAATGAGCAANTNAAACNNAAAATANANATNGCTTTAGAAAATAATTTAAAANTTATTTTTTGTTGTGGTGAATCTTTNNAACAACGNNANAGTGANTTGCATTTTGATTGGGTAGAGGAACAAATTAAAGAAAGTATTTTTNATTTATCNAAAGATCAAGTNAAANNTNTTACANTAGCTTATGAACCTATTTGGGCNATTGGAACAGGAAAAACTGCNNCAACAAANGANGCTCAAGANATGCATNATTTTATAAGAAATTTATTTNAAAAAAAATATGATAATAATGTTTCAGATAATCTTTCTATTTTGTATGGCGGTAGTTGTAATCCAAACAATGCATCTCAACTTTTTTCTCAAAAGGATATAGATGGTGGTTTAATTGGAGGTGCATCTCTTCATTCTGATAAGTTTTTATCAATTATTAATTCTTTTTGATGCAGTACATAGAAGTTGATATTGAATTAAAAAAAACAGTACCTTATAATGAGATACTGATAGCGTTGTTAAATGATATAAAATTTAATTCATACTATGAAAATGATAATGGATTAAAAGCATACATTGAGGAAAGTAATTTTGATTTAGATTTACTCAAACAAAAATTAGAAATAATTAAAGAAATAGAAAACTTAAGTTATAAAGTAAATAAACTTGAAAATAATAATTGGAATAAGAATTGGGAAGAGAGTTTTACTCCAGTAATTATAAATAAAAATTGTATTGTTCGAGCAACATTTCATGAAAAACCAAATAAAATTAATTATGATATAGTTATTACACCAAAAATGTCTTTTGGAACCGGTCATCACGAAACTACCTCTTTAATGATGCAATATATGTTTTCTTTAAGTTTCGATAATAAAAATATTTTAGATTTAGGTAGTGGTACAGGCATTTTATCAATATTAGCATCTAAACTAAAAGCAAAAGAAATTCATGCTATAGATTTTGATAAATGGGCGTTTATTAATTCAAAAGAAAATATATTATTAAATAATGTAAAAAATGTTTCATGTGTTTTAGGTGATATTGATTCAGTCATCTTTAAAAAGTATGATATATTATTAATAAACATTAATAGAAACATAATTTTATCTCAAATGAACAAGTATAAAGATTTGATGAGTGTAAATTCAGATATATTATTGAGTGGCTTTATTTCTGATGATACTAATTTAATATTGAATCAAGCAAAAAAGTTGGATTTAAAACTTATTAATAAAAAAAATAAAAAAGAATGGAATTTATTACATCTAAAAAAAGTATAATTGCTTTTATGATATATATGTTTTTCAGTATATCATCTTATTCCCAAAACACACCAAGCTCAGAAATTTTTTCAAGAGATTTTCCTGTTTTTTTAAGTGAATTAAAAGAAGTGTTAAATGTAAATACAAACGCAAATGCTAAAAAGATATATAAAAAGTTTCTAAAAAATCAAGACTATTATAGTGATAATGATAGAAGGAAAATTATTGAAATATCAAGTTATATGATTAATCAATCTTACAAAATAAACATATACTTTTATAAATTTTTTGAAGTTTTATCTACTTTTTCTTCTGAAGAAAATAATCCCAACTTATTAAAAGAATGGTTAAATGTTTGCGCTGTTGTTATTAAAGATAATTCAAAAAAAAATATGCTAAATTTTTTCAATTTTACTATTGAATTTTTAAAAACAAAAAATATTTATAGTTCTAGATTAGCCAAATGGCATGTTGATTCTGATAGTTTTAATTTTACAAATTATTCATCTCAACCCGTAGTCACTTTTTTTAGTGATTTAAATTTAAGTTGTACCAACTCAAAAGGAAAAATTGAAATTAACTCGACGAAGGGAAACTATTTTCCTTTACTAAATAGATGGGTAGGAACAGATGGATTTGTTAATTGGGGTGACCATTTCTCGAAAGACTCTGTTTTTGCTATAACACCAAAATATAAAATAAATACTAAAGAAAGTAAAATAGAGGTAGATTCCGCATTGTTTTACAATAAGTTTTTGAGTTCTGAAGCAGTTGAAGGTTATTTAAAAAATATTATAGTATCAGGAAATCAGTCAGAAAAATATCCGCAGTTTGTTTCATACTCCAAAAATATTAAAGTTAAAAATATTTTTGAAGATATCGATTATGAAGGAGGTTATAAACTTCATGGTAAAGAATTTTTAGCTGATGGAGGAAATGAAGGAAAAGCAAAAATTAAATTTAATAGAAATAACAAAGATGTTTTTGTAGTTAATGCAAACAGATTTAGTGTGTCAAATGATAAAATATCATCAAAATCTGCTGGTGTAACAATATTTTTTGATAATGATTCTTTATTTAGTTCCAATTTAGAATTCAAATACATTAATAATAAGAAAAAAGTAATGTTATTTAGAAATAAAAGAAAATCATTAAGTCCTCCAATGATTGATACTTATCACAATTTAACAATAGATTTCGAATTGTTAGAATGGAATACAGATAGTACAATACTTACTTTTGGTTCACTTCCAGGAACATCAGAGTCAAATGTTAGATTTGAATCAGCTGATATGTATCTTCAAGCTAGGTATGACTTAGTTCAAGGAGCAGATAAGTTTCACCCACTGATTTTAATATCCAATTATGTTAAGAAAATAAATAAAAATAAATTTTATGTTTCAGATTTAGCAGGATTTATAGGTATTCCCATAAGTCAAATGCGTACCTATTTGGGTGCTTTGGCTAGCTATGGTTTTGTTTTTTATGATTTTTCAGATGAAAGTATTTTGGTTCAGCCTATGCTTCAAAATTATATAAATGCAAATTATGGTTTAGACGATTATGATGTTATTTCTTTTAATTCAAAAAGAGTTGATATAAATAAGAATAATAAAATTGTTAATGCTATTTTAGATTTGAAGTCGAGAGATTTGAGTATCAGTGGTGTTCCTGAAATAAAGTTGAGTAACGCAAGAAATGTTTTTATTTTTCCATCATCAAAGTTAATTACTGTCAAAAAAAATAGAGATTTTGTGTTTGATGGTCAGATTATTGCAGGTAGTGGTAGAGTAAATTTGTTTGGCAAACAATTCTTTTTTGATTATGATAACTTTAAGTTAGATTTGAAACATATTGATTCTGTACAAATTTCTGTTCCTGTTGAACCATTAGTTCAAGATATGTATGGAAATCCCAAGTTAACTTACACTAAAACATTGTTTGAATACGTTTATGATAATGATTCATTATCTGATGGTTTACTTGAAATAGATTATCCAAAAAACAAATCTGGCTTACTTAAAGATAGTTTTCCAGAATTTCCAAAATTCACTTCATTTCAGAAATCTTTTGCTTACTATGACACACAAGAATCTAAATTCGGTGCTGCATATCCAAGAGAGAATTTTTATTTTCATTTAGATTCTTATACAATAGATAGTGTTGATTCATATCTTGGCAGAGAATTATCTTTTCCTGGTTCTTTTCATTCCGCAGATATTTTTCCAATCTTTAAAGATACTTTGAAGTTGCAAAATGATTTCTCTTTTGGTTTTAAAACTTCAACACCTGATACTGGATTTCAGATTTATAAGGGTAAATCTAAATTTACAAATGATATATTTTTAAGTAATGATGGATTAAANGGTAAAGGAAATTTTGAATATCTTACTTTAGTTGCTAATGCAGAAGATATTTTGTTTTTCCCCGACTCAATGATTTTACAAACAAATANTCTTAAAATNAAAGAAGTTTCTAGTGGGATTGAATTTCCAAGTGTTTTAAATAACAATACTTTAATANAATATTATCCATATGATGATGAGCTTTATGCAAGAATGCAAGANCAAGAATTTAATATGTATAATAACTCTGCGCAGNTTTTNGGTTCTTTGNTAATGAGNCCAACNGGTTTGACTGGTGAGGGTACAATGAAGTTAGAAAAGGCAGAGTTAATTTCAAAAAACTTTTCATATAACGCAAANTGGTTTGCNTCTGAATCTGCAGATTTGGTTGTTTATGATAATAAAATAGGAAATGCATTTAGTGCAAATAATTTAAGATCATATATTGATTTGAAAAATAGACAAGGTGAGTTTAATTCTAATGGTTCTGATTCTTATGTAAATTTACTTTCAAATCAATTTATATGCTATATTGATAAATTNAATTGGGATATNGATAAAGATTTTTTAAGTATGTCTTCAAATATTGAATCNTCAAGCNATGGATNAANNTTTNTCTCCACTCATCCAGATCAGGATTCAATNTCCTTTATTGCTAAAGAAGCAAATTATAGTTTGAAAGATTATATTTTATATGCTCAAGGTGTTGATAGTATNTCAGTAGCTGATGCTATAATATTNCCTGATTCAGGANAAATAGTTTTAAATCCTNACGCAATTATATCGACTCTTGAAAAATCTAGAGTAATAGCAGATAATATTGGNAGATANCATGAGTTTACAAATNCTACAATTGATATCTTNTCTGCGAATTCTTATTCAGGNTCNGGATTTTATACATTTATTGATAGTGAAAATAATATGCAGCAAATGTTTTTTGATAATATCAAAGTAAATAGTGATTTAATTACAGAGGCAAGGGGTAGATTTACANCTGGAAATATTTTTAAATTAAATCATAAATTTGATTTTAAAGGAGAAGTGGATTTATTTGCAAATAATGAAAATTTGACATTTGATGGTTTTTTTAAAATNAAACANAATTGTGCTACTGAAAAAGAATGGGTTAAGTTTAGNTCTGAAATTGATCCCAATGCTGTNAAGATAAATTTAGATGAAAAAATNTTGAATGAAAATGGAGATGAGNTAGTTTCTGGANTTTTAATGAGAGAAGATACATTAGATTNCTATACTTGTTTTTTAAGTAAAAAACAAAGTACATTTGATAAAGAAGTTTTATTAGCCAATTCATCAATATTATATGATGATATATCATCATCTTTTATNATAAATCCAATTGATTCATTAANTAATACTTTTGAAATATCTGACNTTTCTTGTAAATCATATGGACATGGAAATATAAATTTACACTTAAATANNGGNAGGGTTAATTCAAAAATTATTGGTTCAGTTGANCATGATATAAAAAGTAAAGACTTGAAAATTAATGGTTTCTTGATGTTAGATTTTCATTTTTCTGAACCTGCTTTACAAGAAATGGCTATAGATATNGGTAATATTGGTTATGATANTTATAGCACCTTATTTTCAAAAAATGTAAAAAAAATAATANACGATCCAATCGTAGCTGAAAANTTTATAATTGANCCTACTGATTTTAAACCATCTATATTTCCAAAAGAAATGAATTCTTCATTAGTTTTNACNGANGTTCAATTGAATTGGCATTCCAGTACAAGTTCTTTTGTAANCAATAATAATATAGGTTTAGGAAATATTTTGTCTTATTCAGTTAATGAATACTTGAAAGGGAATATAATTTTANAGAAAGGCTGGAGAGAAGANGTAATTATAATTCGATTAATTACNCCAGCAGGAGAAGATTATTGTTTCAAATACGANAGAGGAGATATGTGGGTTTTTTCTCACAATTTAAATTTTATGTCTGAGATTAANAAAGNAAGTGATTCTAAAAGAAAGATTAATGCAAGGCCACAATANAGTTACTCTTTTAAAAATGAAGATTGGATGGCTAAAATAGATAAGGAGATTAGAAAAAGATATTTAGTTAAATAATATGATTAATAACGAAATTATAGTATTTATTTTGATAGCTTATTTATTAGGNTCTATTCCTTCAGCAGTGTGGGTNGGAAANTTTTTTTATAATATTGANATAAGAGANTTCGGATCTGGTAATGCAGGCGCAACNAATACTTTCAGAGTTTTAGGAAAAAAAGCTGGTATACCTGTNCTTTTTTTTGATATTTTAAAAGGTTGGCTTTCAGTTAATTTAACAAAANTNCTTTCTACTTATAANTTGATAATAAATGCTAATCCAGACTTGTTTCTTGAACTTAGTTTAGCTTTTGGTCTGTCAGCTGTAATTGGTCATTTATTTCCAGTTTTTACAGGTTTNAGNGGGGGGAAAGGAATTGCAACATTATTAGGTTTCTTATTTGCTGTNCTTCCATTTGCTGCTATTTTATCATTAATNGTATTTATTTTGTCNTTACTGATTTTTAGGTTTGTCTCTTTATCTTCTATCATTGCTTGTTTTANTTTTTGTATTGTAGTTATATTCACAGAAAATAATGTTGCTTTAAATATATTTGCTTNCTTTATACCTCTTCTTTCGTTAATAACTCATCAAAAAAATATTGAAAGGCTNTTGAAAGGTAAAGAAACTAAAGTTAAATTTGGNAAAAATTAAAATGGAACAAGAATTTGATTATATAAAAGATGGTAAAGATTATAATAAGGTTAGTGAAAGNAAACTTATNTTAATNGATGATGATTANAACACTTTTGATCATGTTGTNGATTGTCTAGTNTCATTNTGTGATCATGATAAAATACAAGCNGANCAGTGTGCATTGCTAACACATTATAAAGGGTTTTGTGAGATTTTAAATGGTAAATCNATCGANTTAGAATTANTTAAAAAGGATTTACTTATCTATGGTTTGAATGTTAAAATTNTTTAACAAGAATTTTTAAGGCTCTGTAGCTTAANTGGATAGAGCACCTGACTACGGATCAGGAGGTTAGGGGTTCGAATCCCTTCAGAGTCACTTTTCTTTATTATATATTAGTTTTATTTTTATAATTTGATTTTTGTTCATTTTTGCNACAACCGGATTAATATTTTCTCCATCTATAATCTTTACTACACTTGTGTTTGGGGGTGATTTTCCATCGCTNATTGATTTNATTTGAATATNTGTNTCTTCTTTTTTTAAATTGTATGTTATGGTTTTAGTTTTTGTTGTAGTTGTATAGTTTTCAAGAACTATAACATCATTTATTTTTAGTTCTATTTTGTCTCCATCTTCTAAATCTGCATCAGAGATTTCTATTTTAATNTTTTTATTTTNACAATAAATTGAATGTTGATCNCCACTTTTAAGTATTGTTTTTTTNTCATTTTTAANNACATNATTANCGGAAATTAGTTTGTCAATTTTNTTAAGTTTTTTNTCAATTTTTTTAANTTTTTTTTCAAATTTATTTTTGGGNATTAAAATAATTGTACCGTTTGCACAAATGGAATCATTTTTAAAATANCCTGTAAAGCTNCCCTCTAATCTTTTTTTATTAAATTTTCCNTTTTCGAANAGTTCCATTTTAACAAAACAAAAATTANTTATATCNTCTTTAGATTTTGTTGCAATAACACTATTTTCAATAAGTTGAAATGATTTATCATTTTTAAANTANAGACCTGANAAATCACTTTTTGTTTCATNTTCATTACCNATNTTTGTNACTGAGNATCCATTGANTTTATTATTNATTTTATCGAAATGTATGCTNTAAGTAATGGNTTTGNTATTTTCAANAATTAATGTTCCAATATAATTGAATTCGTAGTTTTGTTGTGNAAATAGGNNCTTACTAACAGTNATNATAAATATTAAAATTAAATNTCTTTTCATATTGACAAATNTAANAACAAATTTTAATTTTGTTGAATATGAAAAAAAGTATAANTATTTTATATNNTATTTTTTTANTTGTNNCTCCATTTGTTTTGTTGTTNCTTCCTGAAACTTTTTTTGATNAGGGAGATACAGTNTGTCTTTCNGTAAGATTTTTTAATTTNGAGTGTTATGCNTGTGGAATGACTAAAGCTATTTTACATTTACTAAATTTTAATTTTGATATTGCATATAATTATAACAAGCTNTCTTTTATTGTTTTACCANTATTAATTTTATATTATTTTAGAGAATTAAGAAGAATTTTTATNATTTTNTTTTGATTANTAAAAAATAANTTTAATTTTATAAAAAATAAAAATCATGANAAAAGCATTCTTTTTTTTAATTGCTGTTTGTACNTTAAGTACGACAATTTATGCNTCATTTCCAGTTGTNAAANAAAATACCAATTCCNTTGANAATAANCAACCATTAGAAGCTCCAGCAGCACCTTANGATAAAGAAACTATGGTTGTTNTNTGTGCNATTGGATTAATAGGTGTTGCAGGTNTACATAGGTTTGTTGCTGGNGATACANTAGGTGGTATATTAATGTTNCTAACAGCTGGTATGTGTGGGATTTGGACNTTAATTGATTTAATAAGNCTTGCTAGCGGAAANTGGACTCCTGGAAGATAATTTTTNAAGCTAATATNTTACAATANATTTTTTAANTCNAGATTATTAAAATTNCCTGAACTCATCANTAATAGGTTCTGATTTTTAATAATNGTTGATTTAAGGTATGATTTTAGTTTATTTGAATTTGTAAAAACTATTATATCATCTCTTTGAAAAGCATTTTGTATTTCAATCTCGCTNATNTCAANCAANTTTTTTTGTTTTATTGTNNCNTTATTNTAATAAATTATAGCTNTATCAGCAATATCCATAGAATTTTTATATTCACCTAGAAAATTTTTNTTTAAACTACTAAAAGTATGTAGCTCCATACAAGCAATAAGTTGCCTGCTTGGAAACTGTTTTTTTAAAGCTANTATTGTAGCTTTTAGTTTTGATGGAGAATGAGCAAAATCTTTATATANNCTAAAATCTTTTNNATTNAAAATTANTTCTAATCTATTAGAAGCACCNTTAAANTTTTTTATATCATTTATAAAATCTTTTTTTATCTATNCCAAGTTGCATNCAGACTAACATAGCTGCATTTAAATTTTGNAAGTTATGTNTTCCAAAAATTTTTAAATCACAATTATNNATTGANGTNACTCCNTTTATNATTTTNTGNTCNGGNGTACCATAATCAATAATTTCACATTTTGTTTTTTCAAGCATTAACTTATTNAGTTCTTNATCTTCATTACAATAAATCAATTGTTCTNATACAGTATTTTTGAATATTCTAAATTGGTNAACATAATTTTNAAATGTTGGAAATACATTTATATGGTCCCANGCAATACCACTAATTACTCCAATATGTGGTTTGTANANATGAAATTTAGGACGCTTATCAATTGGNGANCTTAAATATTCATCTCCTTCTAAAACAATTAATGGAGCATCACTAAGTTTTACCATTGTATCAAAACCATCTAGTTGTGCTCCNACTAAATANTCACAATCAATATTTTNATTTTTNAAAACATGCAGTATCATTGCAGTAATTGAAGTTTTACCNTGACTNCCNCCAATNACAATTCTTTTTTTGTTTTTACTTTGTTTGTATATATATTCAGGATANGAATAAATTGGNATTTTTAGTTTTTGAGCTTTAACAAGTTCAGGATTATCNATTCTAGCGTGCATTCCAAGTATNATAGCATCTATTTGATNAGTTATNTTATCTTCAAACCATCCATTTTCTTTGGGAAGNAAATTNTATTTTTTTAATCTACTTTTACTTGGTTCAAATATTGCATCATCAGATCCNGTNACATTATANNNCTTTTTTTTTAAGGCAATNGCAAGATTATGCATTGCACTTCCTCCAATTGCAATAAGATGAATNTTCATTATTATGTTTTTTTTTCTAAATTAGAGATAATTTTCATTTCTTATTTTTGCTTAATNAAAAAAATACTAACATGCANTTGTATACAATAAATACAGGATATTTTAAGCTNGATGGTGGNGCAATGTTNGGTGTTGTTCCAAAGGTTTTGTGGAGTAAAACAAANCCNGCTGATGATAAAAATTTATGTCCTTGGGCAATGCGATCACTTTTAATNGAGGATGGTAANAGATTAATTTTGATTGATAATGGTATAGGTGATAANCAAGATGATAAATTTTTAAGACATTATTATTTACATGGTGAAGAAAATTTACATCAATCTTTNAANAAGTATGNTTTTCATGCTGATGATATNACAGATGTATTTNTAACACATTTACATTTNGATCATTGNGGNGGAAGTGTNAAGTGGAGTAAAGANAAAAGTAGATATGAGATGACTTTTAAGAATGCNAATTATTGGAGTAATAAACAACATTGGGACTGGGCCATTAATCCNAANAANAGAGAAAAGGCNTCTTTTTTGAAAGAAAATATATTNCCAATACANGATTCAGGACATCTATCTTTTGTTGATANATNCATGAAAAACTTTNATTTTTTTGATNTTTTATTTGTAGATGGNCACACTGATNCTCAAATGATTCCCCATATTNAATACAAAGGATATACAATTGTTTTTGCTGCCGATTTGCTTCCAAGCACTGGGCATATTCCATTACCTTATGTAATGGGATATGANACTAAACCTNTNGTTACTTTAAAAGAAAAAGAACTTTTTNTAAATAATGCATATGATAATCAATATATTATNTATTTACAACACGATAACTATANTGAGTGNTGTACTTTAAAAAAAACNGATCGNGGNNTAAGACTNGATAAAACTTTTNANTTNTCAGATTTATAATTATGAAAAATATTTTTACAAAACATCCAAATGNTATAGGTGAAAGTTATTTACANCATTTAATNAAAGGAATAATATTTAGTTTTAAATTAGTNCNAATTGCTGTTAAGGTTTTTATACANGCTTTNTTNCCTTTTTTATTTGAGAATAGTGCAAGTAATAAAATAGCAGAGTTAAATAGANTTTTGCAAGNTAGAAAAGTGCANACTAGTTCAGATGANTCTTAAAAATATTCCAGCTTGNACTAAAGTTTGTNGTNTCATCTAAATCTTCAAATTTTTTTNTTTGTCTGTATAGTGTNTTNATNTTNCCTTTTTTATCTCTAATACTAATTTTTTCATAGTCATNAATATCTGCTCCTNNAGGNATATTTTTACTATAACCAATTTTNTCAAAAGATGATTTTTTTTTGTTTTGCATTNTNATNGATCTNTTACAAACTTAATTAATCTTTTTTTAAAACGTAAAAAAGTTAATATTGTTATTTTGTTTCTTATACTTTTGTAAAATGNAATCAAAAAGTAGGTATAGAGATTTTAGTNNGTTTATCAAANAAAAATTNAATGGTAGAGTACAGAAAGTTTCNATAGATGCNGGNTTTACTTGNCCTAANAAAGATGGAACTAAAGGNNNNGGNGGATGTACTTATTGTAACAATAATACTTTTAATCCTGATTATTGCAAGCCAATTAAACCTATATCTGTNCAGATAAATGANGGTATAGAATTNTTTTCTAAAAAATANAANACTCAAAANTATTTAGCTTATTTCCAGGCTTTTACAAANACCTATGCACCTTTAAAAGATTTGAAGCCTATGTACGANGAAGCNTTGTCTCATAAAGATGTAATNGGTCTAGTAATTGCTACNNGACCTGATTCAATCAAAGATGATGTATTAGATTATCTTCAANATTTAGCNAAANANGGAAATTTTATTAAACTTGAATTTGGTTTAGAATCTACTAANAACAAAACTTTAGAAGTTATTAATAGATGCCAAACACATGANGAAGCTNTTGATGCTTTTTCTAGAGCAAANGGTAGNGGNNTACACCTTGGNGCNCATTTAATTTTAGGTCTTCCAGGAGAAANCAAAGANGATATGTTAGAACANGCTCGAAAGGTTTCTCAGCTTCCTGTNAATACATTAAAAATACATCATCTTCAAATTGTAAAACATACTATGATGGCNTATCAATTTAAGAATACTCCTGAAATGTTTACTTTTATGAAANTGGATGAGTATATCGATTTAGTGGTAGATTTTATTGAGCTTTTACATCCGGATATTATNCTTGAAAGATTTTTCAGTGAATCACCAGCTAGAATGCTTATTCATCCAAAATATGGACTNAAAAATTTNGAAGTNAAGCATCTAATCAACAAAAGACTTGAAGAAAGAGATGCTTGGCAAGGGCGACTATATGGAGAATTTACGGTTGATTAACTAAATTAACATGATTACATATCAAACCAAGACAACAACTGTAGTGGTATATTGGTCATTAATGGATGTTATTTTTTATTCATAGCTCTCTAAATCAATATTATATTTTCTTTTGGTATATTTTTATCTTCTTTTGTTGTAATTATTACTGATTTAGAATAGGCATTAATAATCTCGTATATTTCATGAATACTAGTATTTTCTTTAAGGCATTTTTCTATTTTTTCTTTTATCATAATTCTTGGAACTGCATGCTCATGCCTAAGGTTTTTACACGCTTTAAGTCCTGTTCCCTCTAATGGGTTTAATTGGCAGTAATCTTTAATTGCATTTTCTGACCAATACCTTTGGCCAACATACTTTATGTTAACTAGTTTTTCATCATCTTTAATTATATTTGTAGCATGCCATAATAATTGATCTATAGTTAGGTTAAAGAAGTGATCTGACACATTATCATTCTCACGATTATTATATGTTTAAAAAATAAATTTTGCTATTCTTCCTTTCCAGCTTTTCTGCCAGTTATTATCCATAAATTTTTAATTTTATTATGTCATTCAAATGTAATTATTTTTATATTATTGAAAAAAATATAATTCAATGGATAATTTTATTGTTGTATTAAAAAAATACTCAGATTTTGAATCATCATCTTCAAGGAAAGAATATTGGATGTTTGTATTATTTAACATTGTATTTTCTAGTCTAGCAGCTATAATTAGCCCTAAAATTTCTATGTTTTATTCATTGTTTATTTTTATTCCAGCACTTGCTGTAACTGTTAGGAGGCTACATGATGTTGGAAAGAGTGGATGGATGTTATTAATTATTTTTATTCCACTGATAGGACCTATATGGTTGCTTTATCTTTTATTACAAAAAGGAGATTCATTAAATGAATTTTTTGCAAACGATAACTCATATGCGCAGACAGAAAAACAACAAGAACAACGATCAGAAGAAAAAAAATCTTGTTGCTCTAATGAGGAGGAAGAAGTAAAAAAAGATTCTGAACCTTTACAGCAAGAGGAGAAAATACAAGAGCAAGTAAAACCAAACTCTTTTGAAGATGTAGATAGTAAAGATGATGAAATGATAGAATATAAACTTGATGATGGAACTATCAAAAAAATTAAAAAAATTCATGCAGCTATTTTGCCAAAATCTCATCCTGCAAGAATAGCTTTTGATGAAATAAACTCTAATTAATATTTAATATGTCAGACGATAAAAAAGTAATATTCTCTATGTCAGGACTTTCTAAGTCCTATAATAATGGAAAACAAGTTTTAAAAGATATTTATCTTTCTTTTTTTTATGGTGCTAAGATTGGAATACTGGGTCTAAATGGTTCAGGAAAGTCTACTCTTTTAAAAATTATTGCTGGAATTGAAAAATCTTATCAAGGAGATGTAGTTTTTTCAGATGGTTATACTGTTGGTTATCTAGAACAAGAACCAAAATTAGATGAGTCTAAAACCGTTATGGATATTGTAAAAGAAGGTATGCAGGAAGCAGTGGATGTTTTGGCTGAGTACAACGCGATTAATGATGCTTTTGGTTTACCTGAGAACTACGAAGATGCTGATAAGATGGATGAATTAATGAAGCAACAAGGTATTTTACAAGACAAAATTGAAGCACTTGGGGCTTGGGATATAGAGACAAAATTAAATATCGCAATGGATGCTTTAAGATGTCCTGAAGGAGGTACTTCAATTTCTGTTTTATCAGGAGGTGAAAGAAGAAGAGTAGCTCTATGTAGATTGTTGCTTCAAGAACCAGATGTTTTACTTCTTGATGAACCAACAAACCATTTAGATGCTGAGTCAGTATTATGGTTGGAACAACATTTACAACAATATAAAGGAACAGTAATAGCAATAACTCATGATAGGTATTTTTTAGATAATGTTGCTGGCTGGATACTTGAACTTGATAGAGGAGAGGGGATACCATGGAAGGGAAATTATTCAACATGGTTAGAACAAAAAACAAAAAGATTGGCTCAGGAAGAAAAAACAGAAAGTAAAAGAAGGAAAACACTAGAAAGAGAATTGGAGTGGGTAAGAATGACCCCTAAGGGGAAGAGAACAAAATCTAAATCTAGGCTAAGTAATTATGAGAGTATGCTTGGCGAACAAGCAAAAGAAAAAGAAGCTAAACTAGAGCTTTATATTCCACCAGGACCTAGACTGGGAAATAATGTAATAGATGCTGAAGGTGTAAGTAAAGCATACGGAGATAAATTATTATATGAAAATTTAAATTTTAAGTTACCGCCAGCAGGTATTGTTGGTGTAATTGGACCAAATGGAGCTGGAAAAACAACATTGTTTAGGATGATTATGGAGCAGGAGCAAGCTGACGCAGGAAGTTTTAAAGTNGGAGAAACTGTTAANATTTCTTATGTAGATCAGCAACATGCTGATATTGATCCTAACAAAACTATTTGGGAACAAATAACAGGAGGCCAAGAGCAAATAAGTCTAGGCGGTAAGTTAATGAACTCAAGAGCCTATGTAGCTAGATATAATTTTAATGGATCTGATCAAAATAAAAAGGTTGGTGTTTTATCCGGAGGAGAAAGAAATAGATTGCATCTAGCAATGACATTACAAAATGAAGCTAATGTTCTTCTTTTAGATGAGCCAACAAATGATTTGGATGTTAATACATTACGNGCACTAGAGGAAGGTTTAGAAAATTTTGCTGGATGCGCTGTGATTATTTCTCANGATAGATGGTTTTTAGATAGAGTTTGCACTCATATTTTAGCATTTGAAGGGGATTCACAAGTTGTATTTTTTGAAGGATCATTTTCTGACTATGAAGAAAATAGAAAAAAACGTTTAGGAGATATTTCTCCTAAAAGAATCAAGTATCGTAAACTTGTAAGATAACTATTTAACAGCTTTTTTAATTAGATAAATACAAACAATGCCGTATAGTATATTTGGAATCCATACTGCTAACATGGCTGGTAAATTGCTATTTGTGGCAAAAGTAGTTGATATCTGCATAAATAATATATAGGTAAAGGCAATTAAAATACCAAGACCTAAGTGTATACCAATCCCTCCTTTAATTTTTCTTGATGCAATTGCTACAGCAATAAGAGTTAGTATTANCGTAGAGAAAGGAAATGCCATCCTTTTATGCTTTTCAATTTTATGGAANACTATTTGTTCAGTTCCTTTTAATGTTTCNTCTTTAATNAATTGGTTTANCTCAAAAAAATTCATCCCNTCAACTATATTTTTTTTTATGTTAAAATCTCTTGGATGNAGATTAATTATTGTGTCTTTTTTAGTTCCTGAANTTATATCTTCACCATNNTTGGTAAAATTTCTAATTTCATAATTATTTANATTCCAGCTATTTTTTATTGTATCGTATTTAATNTAGCTNGCNTTGAGTTTGGATTGAAGTTGATGATTTTTGAANTNCTCAAGCGTAAAATTGTATCCAATATTTGTAAAAGTGTTGTAGTTTTCAAGATATATATATTTATCCTTTTGTATTTGTAAATGAATATTTGNCTTTCTTGATTTNGNTTTTTTTCTNAGATACTGATTTTCAAAGTCNATACGNACTTTATTNGCTGGAGGNATAATAAAGTTTCCAAATATAAATGATANNCAACCTAAAAANANTGCNCAAATTAAAAATGGTTTTAGTAATCTATTAAAACTAATACCACTAGTTAAAATTGCTATTATTTCTGTATCATTTGCCATTCTTGAAGTNAAAAAGGTAACTGATATAAAAATAAATAGNGGGCTAAANAGATTTATAAAGTAGGGGATAAAGTTCAGGTAATATTTAAAAATAATCTTATTTAAACCAACCTCACTTTNGAGAAAATCGTCAATTTTTTCTGAAATATCAAAAATAATAACGACAATTAAGATTAATCCAATGGTAAGAAAAAATGTANTTAAAAATCTTTTAATTATATATAAATCAATTTTTTTCACTTATAATCTTACATCTAATTTTTTTACCATTTTNTTTTTCCAATCAGTAAATGTTCCATNACTTATTTTTTNTTGNGCTGTTTCNATTAACCATAAATANAATCGAATATTGTGCAATGTTGCAATTTGTTTTCCAAGCATTTCTTTAGCAGAAAATAAATGTCTTAAATAAGCTTTAGAATATTGCTTATCAACATATGAGGTGCCATTTNCATCTAGTNCANTGTAGTCTTTTTCCCATTTTTTATTTTTTATATTTATTGTTCCNTCNGATGTGAATAACATTCCATTTCTAGCATTTCTACTTGGCATTACACAATCAAACATATCCACNCCNAAAGCTATATTTTCTAACAAATTAGANGGTGTCCCNACACCCATNAGATATCTAGGTTTTTCCCATGGNAAAACAGCNCAAACTGTTTCAGTTATATCATACATTATATCATGNGGTTCACCAACGGATAGTCCGCCAATTGCNTTGCCTAAACATTCAAACTCTGAAATTTTTTCTGCAGATTCTCGTCTTAAATCTTTGTAAGTNCTTCCTTGNACAATNGGNAAAAATGTTTGTTTATGATCATATTTNTCTTCAGNCATATTAAANCTATCTAAACATCTTTTTAACCATCTATGAGTCATATGCATAGATCTTTTAGCATANTTGTATTCACATGGGTATGGGGTACATTCATCAAATGCCATNATTATATCNGCACCTATTNTTCTTTGAATATCTATTGCATATTCTGGGGTNAAAAAATGATAGCTTCCATCAATATGAGATTGAAATTGNACTCCTTTTTCAGANATTTTTCTACTTCCAGATAGTGAATAAACTTGATAGCCNCCACTATCTGTTAGCATTGGTTTNTNCCAACCAANAAATTTATGTAAACCTCCCGCTTCTTTTATAACATTTAGGCCTGGTTTTAAATANAAATGATATGTATTTCCTAAAATAATTTGAGCTNNNGTGTCTTTNTCAATATCATGTTGNTGTACACCTTTGATTGTNCCAGCTGTAGCAACAGGCATAAAAATAGGCGTTTTAATTTCNCCATGACAAGTTTGAATTTTTCCAAGTCTTGCTTTNGATTTNTTATCCTNTTTTAATAATTGAAATTTCATATTTAAACAAAAGTAATACATAATATTGTTTTTGAATATATTCTTTTACTTTTGTTAATGTAATTACTGATGCTATCGCTTTAATGTATGTTAAAGAGGAAAGTCCGGACACCATAGAGCGGCATAATGGATAACATCCATCTATCGTGAGATATGGACTAGTGCAACAGAAAGCAAGTACAGTTCGGCTGTAGTGAAATCAGGTATACTCTATGCGGTGCAATACCATGTATATCAGAACATAAAGATTGCTCGTCTTTTTCTGAGGGGTAGGTAGCTTGAAATAATAGGTAACTATTATTCTAGATAAATGATGGCACTCAAATTTGAGAACAGGATCCGGCTTATGTGTAATTACATTTAAGCCGACACTTAGTGTCGGCTTTTTTTATATTTGTTAAATGTTAAGAACAGTATTAGCTATATTATTTATATCAAATAGTGCTTTTGCAAGGGATACTCTAATGCCTGTAATTTTTTTAGATGATGTAGTAATTTCAGAAGAAAATAATGGTTTTACAGTTGAAGACTTTGTTAGGTATGTTAAAAATGATACAACTTTCTATATGGGGTTTAAACACTTAAGATATTATACACATGATTTTACAAGTGAGTTATTAATTTTTAATAAAAAAGGAAAAGTAAAATCTTCTATTAAAAAACAAGGAAAACACTATTCAAATGGAAACTATGCATTTATAACACAAGACACAAGTGTATTTGAAGGGAAAGTTTTTAAAAGAAGTGGTAAATATAGATATTATACACCTAAAGCATTTGATGAAGTTTTTTTTCCAAAAGATACAATTCCTGTATCACTTAAGATTAATAGAAAAAAAAATAAAGGTGACAGTCAAAATATGCGAGATGCAAAAACAATTGGTTTTTCTGTTGGATCTTCAGAAACAGAGCAAAAAAAAGGAGGTTTGTCTAAAAAGTTAGAAGTATTTGATATTTCTATGCAAAAATACTACGATTATATAATTAGTGATACATTGTATAAAAACAAAGAATGCTATGTGTTTAATATTAGTGTCAAAGAAAATTTAACAGAAAAGGATAAAAAGAAAGCATTAATAAGATCAATAGTATCCTATTTTGATAAAGAAAATTTTAATGTAATTTTTAGAGAGTATAAGTTTAAGTACAATCACACATTGTTTTCATTGGATATGGATGTTGTTGTAAATATGGATTATGTAAATTCTAAGCATGTACCCGTGGATATCTATTACAAAGGTTTTTGGAATGTTGTATTTTTTAAACCCGAGAGAGCAGAGTTTAGACTATTTAATACCAATTATATAGTTCAGTAATATTTATTTGTTTAAATTATTATAGCAACATATTCAAAGAATAAAAAAACATATTATATTTGCATTCGAATTTTTAAAAAAATTAATTATGCCGAAAAGAACTTTTCAACCATCAAACACAAAAAGAAAGAATAAGCATGGCTTTAGAGAGCGAATGTCTACATCTGATGGACAAAAGGTTCTGTCAAGGAGACGATCTAAAGGAAGAAAGAGGCTTACAGTGTCTGATGAAATCGGACACAAGTAGTGTTTGAATTACAATTAAGGTGTTGCTTAAGCAACACCTTTTTTTTGTTTAATAGTTTTGAAAATTTGTTAATATCTAATGATTAGCAAATTCTTAAAGAAAATGTAAATAATATAAATTCGAAAAAAATTTTATATGCCAAAAAATAAGTCATTAAAATCAATTTTAATTATAGGAAGTGGTCCTATTGTTATCGGTCAAGCATGTGAGTTTGATTACTCAGGTTCGCAAGCCTCAAGGTCACTTAGAGAAGAAGGAATAGAGGTTTCTTTAATAAATTCAAATCCTGCAACTATTATGACTGATAATGTTGTTGCGGATCATATTTATTTAAAACCGCTAACACCACAGTCAATAATTGAAATACTAGAGGAAAGACAAATTGATGCGGTTCTTCCTACTATGGGTGGTCAAACTGCTCTAAATTTGTGTATTGAAGTTTCTGAAAAAGGTATTTGGGAAAAATATGGTGTTGATATTATTGGAGTTGATATTGATGCAATACATATTACTGAAGACAGAGAAAGATTTAGAAAGCTGATGAATGAAATTGATATTCCTGTCGCTCCTGCAAAAATAGCAACATCTTTTCTTGAGGGTAAAGCTATAGCACAAGAGTTAGGCTTTCCACTCGTTATTAGGCCATCATTTACTCTTGGAGGAAGTGGTGCTTCATTTGTTCATACTAAAGAAGAATTTGAAGACTTATTATCTAAAGGTCTTCATGCATCTCCAATTCATGAAGTCTTAATTGATAAAGCAGTACTTGGTTGGAAAGAATATGAGCTTGAACTGTTAAGAGATGATAATGATAATGTTATAATAATTTGTAGTATTGAAAATCTCGATCCAATGGGAATACATACTGGTGATTCTATTACAATAGCTCCTTGCATGACACTTTCGGACACTGCTTATCAAAGAATGAGAGATATGGCTATTAAAATGATGAGATCTATTGGTGATTTTGCAGGTGGATGTAATGTGCAGTTTGCTGTAAGCCCTGATGAAAAAGAAGATATAATAGCTATTGAAATTAATCCTAGAGTATCCAGATCATCTGCTCTTGCATCAAAAGCAACAGGATATCCAATTGCTAAGATTGCATCTAAATTAGCTATAGGTTATACTTTAGATGAATTAGATAATCAAATTACTCAATCAACATCTGCATATTTTGAACCAGCATTAGATTATGTTGTTGTTAAAATACCTAGATGGAATTTTGATAAATTTAAAGGTTCTAATATTGAATTAGGTTTACAAATGAAATCTGTTGGAGAAGTAATGGCAATTGGTAGATCTTTTCAAGAAGCACTTCAAAAAGCCTGTCAGTCTTTAGAAATTGGAAGAAATGGACTTGGAGCAGATGGAAAAGGAAAGACTGATCAAGATGAAATACTATATGACTTAAAGCATGCAAGCGGAGACAGAATATTTAGAGTTTATGATGCTATGAGAATAGGTATTCCTTTAAAGAAAATTCATAATATAACCAAAATAGATTACTGGTTTTTAAATCAAATTGAGGAGTTAGTAAATTTAGAGAGAAAAATTGAAAGTTATAATATTAAATCTTTGCCTACGTCATTGTTATTACAAGCAAAAATGAAAGGTTATGCAGATAGACAGATTGCACATTTAGTTAATTGTTTAGAAAGTGAAGTATATCAAAATAGACAAGATAATAATGTTCAAAGAGTGTACAAGCTTGTTGATACTTGTGCTGCTGAATTTACTGCCAAAACTCCTTATTATTATTCAACTTTCGAAATGCCAAAAGAAGTAAATGGTAAAAAATACGCTGAAAATGAAAGTACTGTAACCAAAAGAGAAAAAATTATTGTTCTTGGTTCTGGGCCAAATAGAATTGGACAAGGTATTGAGTTTGATTATTCATGTGTTCATGGTGTTTTAGCTGCAAAGGAGGCAGGGTATGAAGCAATAATGATAAATTGTAACCCAGAGACAGTATCAACTGATTTTGATACTGCTGACAAACTATATTTTGAACCAGTTTTTTGGGAACATATATATGACATAATTCTTCATGAAAAACCTTTAGGTGTAATTGTTCAGTTAGGAGGTCAAACTGCTTTAAAGTTAGCAGAAAAATTAGAAAGATATGGAATAAAGATTATGGGAACTTCATATCATGCATTAGATATTGCTGAGGATAGAGGAAGGTTTTCGCAACTACTAGCTGAAAATAATATTCCATATCCAAAGTTTGCTGTTGCGGAAACTGCAGACCGAGCATTGGAGATTTCCAAAGAGTTAAATTTTCCTATTCTAGTTCGACCATCATATGTATTAGGGGGNCAGGGAATGAAGATAGTAATTAATGAGGANGANTTAGAACANCANATAGTCAATTTATTAAAAGATATTCCTGGAAATAGAGTTTTATTAGATCATTATTTAGATAAAGCAATTGAAGCTGAGGCAGATGCNATATGTGATGGAGAGAATGTNTATATCATTGGTATGATGGAACATATTGAGCCATGTGGTATTCATTCNGGAGACTCATATGCTGTTTTGCCAACTTTTGATTTAAGTGATAATGTTAGAAAGCAAATGATAGANATAACAAANAAAGTTGCTATTGCTTTGAAAACTAAAGGTCTTATCAATATTCAATTTGCTATAAAGGANGAAGTTGTTTATGTAATTGAAGCAAATCCAAGAGCATCAAGAACAGTTCCATTTATTGCTAAAGCATANAATGAACCATATGTTAATTATGCNGCNAAANTTATGTTAGGTGTAAATAAGGTTTCTGATTTTGATTTTAANCCNCAAAAAANTGGATATGCAATAAAAGTTCCTGTTTTTTCGTTTGAAAAATTCCCAAATGTAAATAAAGAGCTTGGNCCAGAAATGAAATCAACAGGTGAATCTATATATTTTATTGATAACTTAGANGATGATTATTTTACAAAAGTCTANTCNGAAAGAAACTTATATTTNAGTAAATAATGGGTNTAGTTAGAACTATATTAATTATTTTATTNNTTTATTATGGATTTAAATTTTTAACTAGATTNTTAGCNCCAATAATATTAAAAAAAATGGTTAATAAAATGGGTAGTAATTTTCAAAGTTCNTTTACTAATTTTTCTAANCAAGCTCATAGNCAAAAAAAAGANGGAGATATTACAATTGAAANATCTANAAAAAAANANAAAAACANAAAATCCNAAAAAGATNTAGGAGATTANATTGATTATGAAGAANTTGATGAGTAAATAATATTATTTTNATTATGAAAAAATTTATACCACATTTAATTGCCTTACTGATATTTNTTGNGATTTCAGCAATTTATTTTTCTCCTGTTATTGGTCCNGGNGCAAAGGTTNTATCTGCCCATGATGTNGATACATGGAAGGGGATGAGTAAGGAAGTATGTGATCACCGAGATGATACAGGAGAGGAAGCNTTGTGGACAAAAAGAATGTTTTCTGGNATGCCAGCCTANCAGATATCCACAAAATCAAATGGNAACTTATTACAATATATAGATAAAGCACTTCAANTGGGACTTCCTAGACCTATGAATTTATTATTTCTTTATCTAATAGGATTTTACATTNTACTATTAACACTAAAGATAGATTACAGATTATCAATAGTTGGTGCTNTTGGNTTTGCCTTTTCTTCTTANTTTNTAATTATTATACAAGCAGGACATATGACAAAAGCTCATTCNATTGCTTATATACCTNTAATTGTTGCNTCTGTNTTNTATGTTTTTAANAATAAAAAACTGATNTTNGGTGCTGTATTTACTTCCTTATTTGTTGGCTTACAGNTATATTCAAATCATTATCAGATNACATATTACACAATNATTATATTGTTTTTTATTGGTGTTGTACAATTAGTTAAACAATTTAAAGAAAAAACTNTNNCTGATTTTTTTAAAAAATCTGCAGTNTTANTTCTAGCTGGTCTTCTTGGAGGNGCAACAAACTATACAAGGCTTGCTACTACCTTAGAGTATGGTCCTGAAACACANAGAGGNAAATCTGAACTAGTTACTGACAACGGAGAAGAAGTTAAGGATGGTTTAGATTATACTTATATANTAAGATATAGCTATGGAATAGCTGAAACTATGACNTTTTTGATTCCTAATTTTAAAGGAGGTATTATTGGTAGAAGTGTNTTGCAGGACGATGANGGTAAAACAAATAATGAGTCATCAACNTTGAAATTTTTAAGAAAAGTAAGAGATAATAATAAACGTAATCAATTACAACAAAAAACATTAGCATATTGGGGAGATTACGANCCATCAAATAANAAGATCGGNCCTGGAAGTCCAACTTATGTTGGNGCCATTATATGTTTTTTATTTGTTTTAGGTATTTTGATTGTTAAATCATACTATAAATACTGGATTCTANCTAGTACAATTTTGTCTATTTTTCTTGCTTGGGGATATAATTTTTATTCCTTTTCAGAATTTTTTATTGATTACTTTCCAGCCTATAATAAGTTTAGAGCTGTNACTATGATAATGGTTATCGCTGAGTTTGGTATAGCCTTATTGGCTATACTTGGTTTANATNGATTTTTAATGATGTTGGAAGGTGATAATCACTTTAAAAAANTAAAGTTAGCCTTTTATTTAACTGGAGGATTNTCNTTAGTTTTNGCATTATTTCCAACATTATTTGTAGATTTTACATCTGATACTGATCCGTTAGACAATACAGGTTTTATGAATGCATTAGTTGCAGATAGATCACTCATAATGAAATCAGATGCTTGGAGATCGTTTTTCTNTATTCTTTTATCAGCAACAGTTTTATATTTATTTATTAAGCAAAAAGTTAAAAAAAATTATGTTATTCTAATAATTGGTGTTTTAATTTTAGCAGATATGTGGTCGGTAGATAAAAGATATTTNAATGATTCNCATTTTGTAAAAAAGAAAAGAAATGCATTTGTAGCTTCAAAGGCTGATAAGATAATATTAANCAACAATAAAGATGGAGCTAGAGTACTCGATCTNAGTGATAGACAAAATGGTCCGTTTAATAGTTCNAGGGCTTCTTATTTTCATAATTCCATTGGTGGTTATCATGCTGCTAAATTATTAAGGTATCAAGAATTAATATCTTCACAGCTCAGTAAGATGAATCCAAGTGTTTTGTCGATGTTAAATTGCGGATGGCTTATTACACAGAACAATCAAGCAGTTCAAATGAAAACACAAGGCGTAAATCCTCTTGGAAATGCATGGTTTGTAGTTGGTACTGAAATTGTAGAAGATGCTAATGAAGAAATGAAGCTTTTAGATAGTTTTGATCCAAAATCAACTGCTATCATCGATAATAGATTTAAAACTTATATTTCTNATTTNAACTNNGANTCTNNAGCTACAATAAATTTAATTATGGAGGATTATAAACCTAATTATTTAGTTTATAATACAAATAATGTAACATCAGATCAACTTGCTGTTTTTTCTGAAATCTTTTATAGTAAAGGATGGAATGCATATATTGACGGGAAAATNTCACCNCATTTTAGAGCTAATTATGTTCTTAGAGCTATGATGGTTCCTAAAGGCACTAAGAAAATTGAGTTTAAATTTGAGCCTCAAACCTTCANGATAGGTGAGGTGGTATCACTNTCATCCTCTATTTTAATTTTGTTACTTTTATCTTTAGTTACATACAGAGAGCTTAAAAGCTAATGAAAAAGGTTTTAATTATTTCTTATTANTGGCCNCCATCTGGTGGTTCAGGTGTTCAAAGATGGNTAAAGTTTGCAAAATACTTNCCTAAGTTTAATTGGAAGCCTATAATTTATACACCNNAAAANCCGTATTTTGATTTAANGGATAATAGTCTGANANCTGAAATACCTAATNAAGTTGAAGTTATTAAGACTAAAATTTGGGAACCTTATTATNTGAAAGATAAAATTTTTGGTAAAAGTAAAAACTCACAAANATCTGGATTAATTAATAATACATTTACCTTCAAAAATTATTTTTTTAATTGGATTAGGGGAAATTTTTTTGTTCCTGACCCCAAAATTTTTTGGGTTAAAAAATCAATTAAATTTTTATTAAAGTATATTAACAAAAACAATATTGAGTATATAGTTTCGACTGGTCCACCACACTCAATGCATTTAATTGCTCTAGGTTTAAAGAAAAAAAATAAAAATTTAAAATGGATTGCTGATTTTAGAGATCCATGGTCTAAACTTGATTTATTAGATAATTTCCACTTATCCTATTTTGCAAAAAATAAAAATAAGTTATTAGAAAAAAACGTTCTTTTTAAGGCTAATTTAATTCTCACTGTTAGTGAAAAATGGAAGGATGATTTTAAAAAATTAGGAGCAAATAATGTTAAGGTAATTACAAATGGTTATGATGATTCTGATTTTACAAACTATACATCAAAAATACCAAAAGAAAAATTTGTTATTGGTCATTATGGTTTAATAAATCATCTAAGAAATCCAAAAAACTTTTGGAAAGCACTTGATGAAATTTGTTTAGAAAATAAAGATTTTTCGAAAAAACTTGAAATACATCTTTCTGGTAATATTGATAAAAATATTATTAAGGAAATAAATAATTATTCTGCAATTAATAGTAAAGTCAAAATCTTAGGATATTTAAGTCATAAAGAAGTAATTGATGCATACACTAATACCTCTTTGTTATTAGTATTATTATTTAATTCAAAAAGTGGTTTAGGAAATCATCCAGCTAAATTGTTTGAGTGTATTGCTTGTAAAAAACAATTTTTTGTTTTTGGCCCTGAAAATAGTGATACTCAAAAACTATTAAACAAAACTAAAATTGGAGAGTATCTTCTATATTCAGATAATATTGAGAATATAAAAGAAAAAATTATTAAAGCATATAACAATCAATCAGTTAATTATAAATTTTCAAATGATTTTTCTAGAGAAAAACTAACCTTAAATTTAGCTGATACATTAAATAAAATATAACAAATGGGTGTAGTCAGATTACAAAGTATAAAGAACTCTGTTAGCTTTTATTTAGGCATGGCAATTGGTGCTATTAATACAGTTTTTATTTATCCGTATGCATTTGAAGATAACCCTGAGTATTTTGGATTAATACAAGTTATTATTGCTTATTCTATTTTGGTTGCAACAATTACAACAGTTGGTGTTCCAAAAGTTTTTTTACGTTTTTTTCCTGAAATTAAAAGTAAAAGTCAATTATATTTTTTTAGTTTAATAACTCCGCTGATAGGTTTTTTAGCAGCTCTGTTATTGTACTTTTTATTTAGAGAACAGTTATTTTCAATCATTAATGCATCTGATTTACTTAAAGATAATTTTTTCTATATTATTATATTAGTTTTTTTTATTGGTTTTTTTGATATTCTTACAGCTATATCTAGATCTTTTTTAGATTCAACTACACCTGTTTTTATAAATGAAGTTTTTTTGAAAATATATAGCATGTCAATGTTGTTTTTATATTGGTTTGGTTTTTTAAGCTTTGATAATTTTTTAAAAATTTACTTTTTTGGATTTTTTCTGAAATTTATTATTCTATTTATTATTCAAATTAAAAATAAACGCATTTCTTTATCATATACTTTCGCATCATTAAATTTAAAAGAAATCTTAAAATTTGGTTTATTTGTTTTAATCGGAGGAGCATCAGTTGTTATTGTAACCAGAATGGATATAATGATGATTAGTTCATTGCTTGATTTAGAGCAAGTAGCGTTTTATACAATTGCTTTTTTTATTGGTAATGCGCTTAGAATACCAAGTAAAGCTATAGTTGCAATATCAACACCACTTTTAGCCAAAGCATGGAAAAAGCAGGATGTTAATGAGATTAATAGTATTTATTCAAAATCTGCACTTAACTTGCTAATTGTAGGAGGTATTTTTTTTGTATGTGTATGGGTAAATATTGATCAAATTTTTTCTTTACTTCCAGAAAAGTTTAGTGCAGGAAAGTGGGTAGTTTTTTATATTGGTTTATCACAATTATTTAATATTTCTTTTGGTGTTAATACGGACATAATAGTAAATTCAAAACACTATAAATACGATCTTTATACTAATTTATTTTTAGTTGTTGCTACATTTTTGACAAATTATTTATTAATTCCTTCTTCAAGTCCCCTAGCTGATTTTGGGATAGTAGGTATAAATGGAGCTGCTATGGCAACTGCAATTTCAATTTTATTATTTAATATTTTAAAGCTAACAATTATTAAAATAAAAATGGATTTACAACCTTTTAGTATGAACACCTTAAAAACATTATTTTTTCTGCTTTTGGTTTATTACATTGTTTTGTATTTACCCTTAACTAACATTCCATTATTTGATCTTTTCTACAGGTCAGTCATTATATGCTTATTATTTATCCCATTAGTTCTTTACTTTAAATTATCTGAAGATTTAATTAGTTTGTTTAATGATTTTAAAAAATCTTTGCTAAGCAAATATTCTAAGTAAAGTATTCATCTTTGTTTATATTTGTGATAATTTATGAGTGAAAAGAAAAAATTATTATTTATTTATCCTCAGCTTTACACATTTGTAAAGACAGATCTAGAGCTTTTAAGCGACAAATTTCAAATAATTTCTTTTAATCAAAAATGGTCAAGTAAATATCTTTTACCATTTAATTTAATAGTTCAGTTTTTTTATCTTCTTTTTAATTTAGTAAAGGTGGATACGATATTAATTTCTTTTGGTGGCTATCATTCTTTGCTCCCAGCATTGTTTGGAAAGATTTTCAATAAGAAAATTTTCATAATCGTTCATGGAACTGATTGCGTTAGTTTTCCTGAAATTAATTATGGTAATTTAAGAAATCCAATTATGAGATTTTTTATTAGTAACACCTATAATTTAGTTGATAAAATTTTACCTGTTAGTAAGTCATTAGTTTACACTAAAAATACTTATTATGCTAAAACACCTATAGAATTTGGTTATAGTTATCATTTAAAAGATATAACTACTCCTTATAAAGTTATACACAATGCTGTTGATCATTCTTTTTGGTTTAAAGACAAAAAAACTTTAAAAGATAATACTACTTTCATAAGTGTTTTGTCAAATGGCAAAGAGCATATAAAGGGAATTGATTTGCTTTGTGAGGTTACAAGTAGTTTTCCTAACTGTAAATTTTTTTTAGCTGGAATTGATAAAATAGATTCATTAAAGATACCAAATAATGTTATGTGTCTTGGAAGGTTAAATCCTAAACAACTTAGAGAATATTATAGTAAAAGTCGCTTCTATTTACAATTATCAAATACAGAAGGGTTTGGCGTATCTTTGTGTGAAGCAATGTTGTGTGAATGTATTCCAATTGTTTCATCTGTTAATATGTTACCTGAAATAGTTGGTGACACTGGATTTATTTTAGAAACAAGAGATTCATCAATGTTAAGTAGATTAATAAATGATGCAATTAACTGTAATTTTGATTTGTTATCTAAGAGAGCGAGATTAAAAATAAAAGATAATTATTTTAAGCAAAAAAGAAAA
>NZWA01000038.1 GCA_002697505.1 Flavobacteriales bacterium
TGAACAACAAGAAGCTGATAAGCAAATTAAGACAAGAAAAAATGTTCATTTGATGATGTCTTGCTTATTATTTGTTGTTATTATGATATTTAATTCGATTAATGATGATAGTGTTATTAAGTCATTATTTACTGTTGCGGGATATACTTATGGTCCATTACTTGGAATGTATAGCTTTGGGCTATTTACTCAATTAAAGATAAATGATAAATATGTTCCTTACATTGCAGTTTTATCTCCTATTATTTGCTATGTTGCTAATTTATATATTTCTTTTGGATTTGAACTTTTAATAATAAATGGAATTATAACTTTTTTTGGACTTTATTTACTGAAAATTGATGAAAAAAAATAGAAATAACTTTATAAAAAAAATATTGTTTGTGTTTTTTATTTCAATTTATTTAATGTCATGTCAAAATATTGAAGTTAAAGATTATAAAAAAAATAGTGAGAAAATTTTAAAAAATAATAATGATACAATAAAAAAAATAAAAATTCCAACTCATTAAGATATTATTAAAAATTTTAACAATTTAACTTTTTCCTAGATTTTTTAATCAAAAAATATGAGCCACTTATTCCAATAACAAGTAAGCAAAAAGAGATTATTTCAGCTTGAGTAATTCCATTTAAAATATCATATTCGTTATTTATTCTAACTTTTTCAATCATAAAACGTTCAATTCCGTTTAAGAATAAATAAATACAAAACAAAACACCACTTGTTTTTATTTTTTTTCTAATGCTCCATAGAAAAAGAAAGAAAATTGTACATATTACCGTTTCATAAAATGCAGTTGGCCAAACTGGATTAGCAAGCTCATAGCAATATGGATACCACACTTCACTTCCACAATCTTGCATAGGAACACCTTCTCTAATAACATTATGTGGAAACTTATAGCTCCACATCCAATCAGGTAAAAAACTCATCCATTCTGGTTTAGGTAATAAATTATCAATTCCCCAATCTCCGTCTCCAGACATTTGACATCCAATTCTTCCAACCCCATATGCTAACATTAAACTTGGAGCGGTAGCATCACATATTTCTAGTGGACGTATGTTATATTTTTTAGTATACCACAAAACACCCACTGCACCACCAATAAGACCTCCGTAAAAAGTTAAACCACTAAATGAAATTAATTGTCCAACAGGGTCTTTTAAAAATAAGTGAAAATTCTCTAAATTATGAAAAATCTTTGCCCCAATAATTCCAGAAACAGCTGCTATCATAGTTATGTTTCCTACAAGTTGATAGGGATGAATTTGTGTTGTAATTTTTTTTGGGGTTTCAAGTTGTTCTTTTTTATTTTTGTTCCACTTAAAAAAGGTAAAAATGATAGAAAATAATATTCCACCACTCAAATGTCCTCTCGTTGACAAAATAAATGCTTGAGGATTTACAACTAAATCAGAATAATTAAAATAAGCTTCAACTAATTTAAATCCAATTAAAAATGACCACAATAATGAGAAGAATAAATCTGAAAAACTTAGTTTAACACCAACTAATTCAAACTTTTCTGTTGGTTTTATAATGCCTAATTTCTCTTTTCTTTTGAGCTCTAATGTAAGTGTCCAAGAGGCTAATAAAAATGCCATCGCGACCCAAAAACCAAAAGTTTGAATTGGAAGAGGGATATAAATACCAAATAAATCATAAATTAAGTGAGATAGAGTAGGGTACATTAAATAAATTTTGCTGTCATTAATCCGTCATTTTCAATATTACATAAACTAACATTTTTAATTGTTTGACAAATTTCATGATTGTATTTTGTTTTAACTTTTATATAGTTCTCAGTAAATCCAAACATCATCCCGTCCTTGTTATGATTTTCAAATAGAACTTTAAAGTTACTATTTAAATTCTTTTCATAAAATTTTCTTTGTAGTTTTCTTGATAAAATTCTTAGTTGTCTGCTTCTAAGTGATTTAACTTCCTTGCTGACTTTTCCTTCAAGATTTATTGCTTGAGTGTTTTCTCTTTCTGAATATGAAAATACATGTAGATAAGATAAATTTAATTTTCTTATAAAATCTAAAGTTTTATTAAATTCCTCGTCTGTTTCTCCAGGGAAACCTACAATGACGTCAGCTCCAATACATACATTTTTAATTTTTTTAAAAATATTATTAATTTTTTCTAAGTATAATTTAGTTTTATATCTTCTACGCATCTTACCTAATATTAGATCTGAGCCTGATTGTAGTGGTATATGAAAGTGGGGCATAAACTTTTTAGAGTTTTTCACAATATCAATTATTTCGTCAGTAATTAAGTTTGGCTCAATTGATGATATCCTGTATCTTTCAACACCTTTAACTTTATCTAATTCTTTAATAAGATTTGTAAAAGTTTTATTTTGATTATCGTAAGTTCCTATATTAACACCAGTTATTACAATTTCTTTAATTCCTTGATTTACAATTTTTTTTGCATTGGTAACAATATTTTCAATACTGTCACTTCTGTTTTTTCCTCTTGCAAAGGGAATAGTACAGTATGAACATGTGTAATTGCATCCATCTTGAATTTTTAAAAATGAACGAGTTCTATCATTTAAAGAATAAGCACTGTTATATTCTAAGTTTTCAATTTCGCATCCGTGTATTTCAGTTTTATTTTTTTTATTTAAATTATTTAATAGATTCGGAATATTAAACTTATCGTTGGCTCCTAAAACCATATCTACACCCTCAATTTGAGTAATTTCTTTTGGTTTCAATTGAGCATAACATCCGGTTACTATAATTAATGCATTAGGTGATTTTTCTTTAGCTTTTCTAATTATCCTCCGACAATTTTTGTTAGCATTCTCAGTTACTGAGCAAGTATTAATTACATATAAATCAGCAACTCTATCAAAATCAGTGATGATAAAACCTTTATTTTTTAACTGTCTTGATATTGTTGAAGTCTCGGAAAAATTTAGTTTGCATCCTAAAGTGTAGAATGCTGCTCTTTTATTTTGATACATTTTGCAAAATTAGAAAACTAATGTTATTATCAATAATTGAAACTAAATTTATTAATGTATCGTAATGTTAACTATAAACAAAAAAATTTTAAATGCATGTTTTTAATTTTGGTTAATAATTTTACTAGTTCTTTAAAAAAATATTTTTTGTTTAAAAACAGTTCTTTTACTTATTTCCTAATCCTATTAGTTATGATGTTGCATCCAAACATCTCAACCTCTCAAATACAAGTAGTTGCAGATTTTACGACACTAACTGATAAAACAGGATGTGGGTCATTAGTTGTTGAGTTTAAAGATTTATCAACAGGTAATCCAAACACATGGCTATGGGATTTTGGAAATGGTAATACATCAAACTTACAACATCCAACTACAGTTTATTCTTCACCTGGCACCTACAGTGTGACATTAACTGTTTCTAATCAATCTTCAAATGATATAAAGTATATTAATGCATATATTAAAATATTTGAAGAACCACAAGCTAATTTTTCCATTGTTGGAAGTAATATGGGTTGTACCCCTTTTATAGTAACATTTGAAGACAACTCAATTTCAAATTCACAACTAGTTAATTGGCAATGGGATTTTGGTGATGGTGGTTCAAGTAATTTACAAAATCCAAATTATGAATTTAATTTTGAGGGTTTGTATACTGTTTCGCTATCAGTTGAAGATATAAATGGATGTGAAAATCTTATATCACAATCAAACAGCGTTAAAGTAAATAATACTCCTGTTGCTGATTTTGAAGCAGATATTACTTTCTCATGTAATAGTAGTGAGATTGTTCGTTTTACTAATAATAGTGTTAATGCAGTTAATTACTTTTGGGATTTTGGTGATGGTTCAACATCATATTTAGCAAGCCCTTCACACAATTATTCAGCCGGTTCTTACACTGTTAAGTTATATGCCTACAACGGGATATGCTCTGACACACTTGTTAAAACAACATATATAGAAATAGGGACATTGTTGTATCCAACATTTACAACTGATGTTAGAGATGGTTGTGAAAATTTATTAGTACAATTTACTGATCAAACTTCCAATAATCCAGATAGTTGGTTTTGGGATTTTGGTGATGGTAATACTTCAACATTACAAAATCCAACTAATAATTATTTAAACGCTGGATTATACACTGTATCTTTAACAACAAGTATAGCTGGACAGTGTGTCAGAACTATTACTTATCCCGCGACTATTGATGTATTTCCAAAACCAGATATAAACTTCAATTTTGATAATAACTATGGATGTACATTACCAGTTGATATACAATTTTTTGATAATACAAGTAACGCTGTTAGTTGGAACTGGCATTTTTCTAATGGATCAACACTACATGGTGATGATCCAATTTTAACAATTAATAATTATGGAGTGTATGATTTAAGTTTAACATCTGTTAATTCTTTTGGATGTGCATCAAATAAACAGTTTGACAGCTTAATTATTATTGAAGATATAGACATTAATATTTCTTCAAATACCCAACAGGGATGCTCACCCTTAAATGTTAATTTTTTTGATAGCTCAAATACAATTGTACCTATTGTAGATTATTTGTGGGATTTTGGTAATGGAACGACATCAAGTCAAATTCTACCAAATACTAGCTATTTATCTTCAAATTTTTATGATGTTAAATTAACTGTTACAAATGATAATGGTTGTGTGGCAAGTAAGATTTTTTATGATTTTATTAAAGTAAATACAACACCTATTATTGATTTTGAAGCATCTAGTATTCAATTATGCGCTGGTGAGGATGTGTATTTTAATAATTTATCATCGCCAACTAATTTAATTACTGATTGGCTTTGGTATTTTGGAAATGGAGATACGTCATCATTATTTAATCCAGTTTATCAATATCAAACATCTAGTGTATATGATATTTCTTTAATTGCTAGTATCGAAGGTTGTAAAGATAGTTTAACAATAATTGATTATATTGAGGTAGTAGATCCAAATTCTAATTTTGAAGAAAATTATAATTGTGTAAATCCATTACGAGTTAATTTTACAGATCTTTCTTCTGGAGCAGATAGTTATTTTTGGGATTTTGGTGATGGTAATACTTCAACATTACAAAATCCTATTCACCAGTTTAATTCTAGAGGAGTTTATAATGTAAGTTTAAATGTTTTTAACAATATGACTGGTTGTTCACATACTTTTTCCAAGCTAGTTACAATAACAATACCACAAGCACATTTCGACTATTTAATTAATGCAAGTAATTCCTACGAGGATTCATTAGGTTGTAAACCTCATCAAGCTCATCTGGAAAATAATTCTCAAGATTGTGCTTATTATAAAGTTATTTGGTCAGATGGATATATTGGTCATGGTAGAACAGATCATTTAATTCAAGACACAGGATATTTTGATGTTACTATGGCAATTTGGGATATTCATGGATGTAAAGATACTTTTGTATATAATAATATGTACCATGTAAAAGAAGTTTATGCAGATTTTGATCTTTTGAATGTGTCAGGATGTGATTCAATGATTGTTAGTTTTGAAAATTTATCTGATGATTATCAAAATGTTATTTGGAGTTTTGGTGACGGTATTACATCATCTTTAGACAATGTTAATCACACATACTTAGATACTGGAGTTTACGATGTGGGATTGTATATTGAGTCTGATATTGGCTGTAAAGATACTATTTATAAAAAAGAATTTATTTCTTTTCAATTTCCACAAGCTGATTTTACATCAGATAAACAAAATATTTGCGAAGGTGANTTAGTNGAGTTTNTTGATTTGTCAAATGGTAAGGGACTCACATATCATTGGGACTTTGGTAATGGAAATACAAGNAATCAAAAGAACCCAAAAGAAATTTTTAGTTNTGTCAATNATTTTGATATTACTTTAACAGTAACAGATAGTCTTGGTTGTTCTAANACAAAGCAAGNATCTGATTTTATAAAGATTCAAANNCCTGTTTCTAACTTTGTTTTTAGTAATGCTAGTTCAAATTGNCCTCCNTTAATNNCATCATTTATTGATAGTTCATCAANTGATGTTGTATCATGGAAATGGACATTTAGTGATGGNGGAGTATCNACNCTTCAAAATCCAACTCATTTATTTTCTTCTTCAGGNTCTTTTGATGTTACNCTTGAAGTTATNAATAGCTATGGTTGTAAAAATAAGNTNATAAAAGATAGNATTATTAATATATATGGACCAATAGGTACTTTTANTATTTCTGATACAGTTCTATGTGAAGGNGANACGGTNTATTANACACCANTTGTNCAAAATACAGACTATTACTTATGGGATTTTGGTAATGGAATAATATCTANTGATACTTTTCCNGAACATNTCTATCANGGAAATGGGAGCTANATACCAAGTTTAGTTATTCAAAATATATNTGGATGTCAAAAAACAATTAATAACAATAATATAATTTCTNTTAACCCTTTACCNTCTGGTGAATATNTTTTATCNGATTCAGTTNTTTGCAAAGGNGANTTTATAAATTTCATNCCNAACGTTTNAAANACAGATCATTATTATTGGAGTTTTGGTGATGGAAANANATCNAGNGATATAAGTCCTCAGNANATATTTCAATCTGATGGTATATTTTATTGTGATTTAAGCTTNGAAAATAATTTTGGNTGNNAAAAAAANTATGAAAACAAAAAAATTATTGTTAATCCTNTNCCTAGCGGATCNTATTCAGTTTCAAANACNAATATTTGTCAAAATGATACTGTCTATTTTTCACCNAACGTAATAAATACCGATAATTTTACTTGGAAATTTGGTNATGGAAATATTTCAAATAATATTTTTTCTANTCANAAATTNNGATNTAGTGGAGTGTANNNNACAAGTTTAATNATAGAAAATATTTTTGGATGCAAAGATTCAATTTCTAATGCTAACATCATTGTNGATTCTACTTTTATTGACTTGGGNAATGATTTAGAAATATGTTTAGGTGAAAGCATACAAATTAATGCAATTGGAAACTTATCAAGTTTTTTATTTNNTCCTNCANTAGGTCTTTCTGATTCAAATGTATTTAATCCNATTGCATCTCCTTNNGTNACAACAACATATGTTGTTGAGCATTTTAACACTTTATGTAATGTNANAGATACAATAGAAATTATTGTACATGATGATATTCCANCAGCTAGTATTTNNTCAACAAATCATTGTGATGGNGATACAGTANAATTCTNTGCATTTTCCNNTCTTTCTAANAATAATATTAGCTGGNATTGGAGTTTTGGATCAAACATACAAAACCCATCATTTNCTTTAGGTGTTGGTACTCATCAAATTAGTTTAACTGTNGGTAATTTAGATAATAATTGTTATGATACAGTNAATAAAGANATTATAATTTATCCACTTCCAAATGCAGAATTTATAGCTNATGATATTTGCNTNGGAGATACNCTTTTCGTTCAAAATNATTTTAGTCAAGATGTTGTAAAGTGGATATATGATATGGGTGATAATAAAGGTTTGTTNTATGATTTAAATCCATCTTATTTATATTCTCAACCTGGNACATATGTTCCATNNNTNAAGGTTGTTACNANNCATGGCTGTGAAGATATNTTTTTAGATACAATTAATATAAAAGATGTTCCTGATGCTGATTTTTTCTTTGAAGACGCATGTGTAGGAAATAAAACCACATTAATAGATAATTCAACTGTTGAAAATGGAAATATTATTTCTTTCAAATGGGANTTTGGTGATAAATCAATAGAAAAATTTGANTCNTCTGTTATACATACGTANACTAATCCTGGNANATACAATGTTATTTTGAACGTATTTTCTGATAATGGNTGCTCAAGTGANAAGCTNAAANAGATTGAAATATNCGATNTNCCAAGTNTAAAATTTAATACATTAAATCAGTGTATTGATGAGACANTAAATTTTTATGATGCTTCTATTTCTACAAATGGATCAATAATAAATTGGAAATGGACCNTAAATGAANCTCATGATAGTTTTTATGACAAAAATATTTCNTATAAGTTTAATAATGCGGGGCTTCACAATATAAGATTNTTTGTTGAAGATGAAAAAGGTTGTTCTANNAGATATGAAGAAAAAATAAGAATTTATGAATTACCAACTGTTNCTTTTATCTCTGACACTTCAATATGNTTAGCAGAAGANTTNCTATTACAAGATANTTCNTATGCAAACNATCAAACTGTTAATCGNTGGCAATGGGACTTAGGTGATGGTACTATTTTAAATTCTAAAGATATTAAGCATATNTATCAATTCTCTGGTAATTATGATATTAAATTAAAAGTTACAACATCTCAAAATTGTATAAATCAAATATCAAAAAAATCATACGTGTCTGTTAAAGAATCTCCNGTTGTAAAATTTAAATCAAATAAAAGTATTACNAATGAATTAGATCCAATTATTGAATTTTATAATAATACTNATGGNAATAATGATTATTATTGGGACTTTGNTAATGGTCAAAAATCAAATGAATTAAATCCTATTNTTGAATTTGAAAATTCNGGAAATTATAATGTTATTNTAAAAGCTATAAGTGCTACAGGATGTGTTGATTCTAGTNTNANTACAATTAGTGTATATCCAAAAATGACAATTTATATNCCTAATGCATTTACTCCNAANAACGACGGTTTTAATGATTATTTTGAAGTAAACGTCAATTCTATTTCTTTTTATGAAATTCATGTATNNAANAGATGGGGTGAAAAAATCTTTTATTCTAGTNATGAATTAAATTCTTGGNATGGATCTGATTTTAATGGNNCAGTTGTNCCAAACGGTGTNTATCTATATCATATTAATATTATNGATCAAAATGGTAAAGATTGGGNNTATAATGGTGAAATNAATCTTTTAAGGTGATTAATTATTAAATTAGCTGACTTAATTTAATAAAATGAGATTCAATGCTTTCTTCTTATTANTACTNGTTTTANCCTCTTGTTATCAAGAGCCNCTTAAAGATCTTTCAATATTTAAATATAATGAAACATCTGCTATTAATTCATTAGATCCAGCTTTTGCAAAGGACCAAGCATCTGTTTGGGCNACCAACCAATTGTTTAATGGNCTTGTACAGTTAGATGANAATTTAAANATTCAACCTNCAGTTGCACATAGTTGGNANATAATAAATNAAGGNTTAACATATCGTTTTTTTTTGAGATCAGATGTATATTTTCATGAACACNCAATTTTTCANAACGGAACAAGAANAGTTACTGCTCATGATTTTGANTATTCNTTTAGTAGATTANTAGATAATAATATAGTAGCACCTGGAAGATGGGTTTTAAATAATGTTAAAAACTTTTATGCAGAAAACGATTCGGTATTTGTTATTAANCTAACAACAACTTTTCCTGCATTTATTTCATTACTTTCTATGCAATANTGTTCNGTTGTTCCNAGAGAAGTNGTTGAGTTAGGAGATTTTGGTTTAAATCCCATTGGAACAGGGCCNTTTAAATTTCAAATTTGGCAACAAGGAGTAAAAATGGTTTTAAGAAAAAATAATAACTATTTTGAATACGAAAATGAAAATAGGCTTCCATATTTAGATGCAGTGTCTATTTCTTTTNTTTCTGATAAGCAGTCAGCATTTATGCAATTNATTCAANGTAATTTAGATTTTTTATCTGGAATTGATATTTCCTATAAAGANGAAATATTATCAAATGATGGAAAATTAAATCCAAAATATAGCTCATTTATAAATTTAAATACATCACCATATTTAAATACAGAATATTTAGGTTTTTTGATGAAAGATTCACTTCCAATTGAAATAAGAAANGCAATTAATTATGGTTTTGACAGGAGAAAAATGATAAAGTATNTNAGAAATAATGTTGGTATTCCTGCNGTAAATGGTTTTATTCCNTATGGANTGCCATCTTTTTCTAATTTTAAAGGCTTCGATTATAANCCAAAAAAAGCANAGNANTTGATTAAAAATTCAGATTTTGACTTGAATNCAAACATATTAATATCAACAACATCATCTTATTTAGATTTATGTGAATATATTCAAAANGAATTAAAAANTTTAGGTTTGAATATTTCNATNGATGTAAANCCGCCGTCAACTCATCGTCAATTNGTTGCTACATCTAAATTATCTGTNTTTAGAGCAAGTTGGATTGCTGATTATCCAGATGCNGAGAACTATTTNTCNTTGTTTTACAGTAAAAATTTATCACCTAATGGTCCCAATTATACACATTTTCAATCTGATGANTTTGATGATTTATATGTTGAATCTCTTTCTCAAACTAATGATAGTGTTAGATATTTAACATATTCTAAAATGGANAAAATGATTATGGATNAANCTGTAATTGTTCCATTATATTACGATCANGTTTTNAGATTTACACAAAAAGATATTATAGGATTAAANAATAATCCGATGAACCTANTAAATTTAAAAAGAGTAAAAAAGAAATAATTGAGGAATTANTTATTTTAGTAAAATTAATTCATTTATTTATCTAGTATTTCGNTGATAAACACTCTAATTTTATAAATTTGTAAAAAACAAATAATGAAAATTTCCTATAATTGGCTTAAAGATTATTTAAATGTTAAAATTGANCCTGAAATAGTTTCNAGNTATCTTACTGATATTGGTCTTGAAGTTGAAAAAATAGAACAAATAGAATCAGTNAAAGGNGGTTTGAAAGGAATTATTATTGGTNAAGTTATNACAAAAATTAAACATCCAAATGCAGATAGATTAAATTTAACTNCAGTNGATNTTGGTTTNGATGAAAANNTTCAGATTGTATGTGGTGCNCCCAATGTTGATGTTGGGCAAAAGNTTCCTGTAGCAACAGTTGGAGCATATNTATANAGTGGAGANNATAAATTTAAGATTAAGAAAAGTAAAATTAGNGGTGAAGTATCTANNGGTATGATATGCTCTGAAAACGAATTAGGNTTGGGAAGTGATGATGATGGNATAATGNTNCTTGACACTAATGCTAAAGTTGGAGAAAATTTATCTGANCATTTTGATATAGAAAATGATTCTGTTTTTCATATTGGNTTAACTCCTAATAGAACAGATGCNATGTCTCATATTGGAGTAGCAAGAGATTTAAAATGTTTCTTAAATACAATTGAAAATAATAAACTAACTCTNTGTNTTCCCANNATTAATAATTTTGANAATAATGTTAATTTAAAGCANCTTAATATAGAGGTNAATGATTCTAAACTNTGTCCAAGATATTCTGCNTTACTTATTAAAGATATNANAGTTAANGATTCACCTGAATGGCTAAAGACTAAATTNCAATCAATTGGATTAGATCCAATTAATAATNTTGTAGATGTTACAAATTTTGTTTTACATGANATAGGACAACCTTTACATGCATTTGATTATTCTAAAATTAAAAATGAGAAAATTGTTGTAAAAACATATGATNAANAAAANGCCTTTACTACTCTTGATAATAATGAANTATTACTTTCTACAGAAGATCTNATGATTTGTGACTCAAAAGATCCATTNTGTATTGCTGGTGTTTTTGGTGGCTTATCATCTGCNGTTAAAANTGATACAAAAGAAATNTTACTTGAATCTGCNTATTTTAATCCAACTACTATTAGGAAAACTGCTAAAAGACATAATCTCTCAACNGATGCATCATTTAGATATGAAAGAGGGTGTGATCCNAATATAACAATTTATGCTNTAAAAAGAGCAGCANTATTAATTCAAGAANTTGCANAAGGAACTATTTCTTCTAAAATTTTTGATTATTATCCTAAAAAAATTAATGATTGTNAAGTAGATTTATATTTTGANAATCTATNTAATTTAGTAGGAGAGAAAATTNGTGTTGGTAATGTTAAGTCTATTTTAAATGATTTAGACATTGAAATATTACAAGAANANAAGCAAAAACTTGTTTTAAAAATNCCNACTTATCGATATGATGTTACTAGAGAGATAGATGTTATTGAAGAAATTTTACGTATTTACGGATTTAATAATATNGCTATATCTACAAATTTAAATTCNGTACTTCCATCANCTAGNTTTGATTATTCAATTAATAATAAAAATTTAGTCTCTAATCTGCTTTCNAACAACGGATTTTTAGAGATGATGAATAATTCTTTAACAAGTTCTAAATTAAATTCATTAGATNCCCAAATTGATAATGAAAAAAATATTAATATTTTAAATCCTCTTTCTGAAGAGCTTGATATTTTAAGACAATCAATATTANTTACAGGCTTAAATAGNCTTTCTTACAATATTAATAGAAATAATAAAGATCTTAAATTTTATGAATTTGGCAAAACATATATTAAAGAACAAAAAGAAAATATTGAGACAAATCATTTGTTGTTAATTATGACTGGTAATGAAAAAAGTGAAAATTGGAATAATCCAGATAAGACAATCGATTTTTATAGCCTTAAAGAAATTGTTAATTCAATTTTAGATATTTTATCGATTTCGAATTACACAATTAAAGAGAGTTCTGAAAACACAAGAGAATATGGTTTAGATTATTTGATGAAAGGAAGTACTGTTGTGCAATTTGGTAAACTTTCAAGTCATATCTTAACTCACTTTGATTTAAAGCAAGATGTATTTTTTGCTGATTTTAATTGGGATGCTATTAATAAAAATAAAAATTTTAAACATAAGTATGAATCGATCAGTAAGTACCCTAAGATTAGAAGAGATTTATCGTTATTAATAAGTGACAATATAGATTTTTCCAATATTAGCTCAATAATTGACAAAATGAAAATTCAAAATTTGAAGGATATCAATCTTTTTGACGTATATCAAGGAAAAAATTTACCGTCTGGTAAAACATCTTACTCAATTTCATTAACATTTGCTGATAACTCTAGAACACTAACCGATTTTGAAATTGATAAAATTATGAAAACTATCATAAACAATTTTGAAAAGCAAGGAATTGAGTTGAGATAACCATTAACACATTTTAGCACACTTTATTCCATCTATTGCGGCAGACATAATACCTCCTGCATATCCTGCTCCTTCTCCGCAAGGAAACAAACCTTTTACATCTGGGTGTTGTAATGTTTTTTTATCTCTAGGTATTCTAATCGGTGACGATGTTCTTGTTTCGGGTGCATGAACTATTGCTTCATTAGTCAAATATCCTTTCATCTGTTTATCAAATTCAATTAATCCCTTTTTTAATGTAGAAATAATAAACTTTGGAAAGATATCAGAAATATTAGTAGAGATAGTTCCAGGAATATATGAGGTTTTTGGAATATCTTTAGATAATTTATTATTCATAAAATCAAGTAATTTTTGTGCTGGTGCTCTTTGTGAATCGTTTGATAGCTTATATGCTTTCTGTTCAATATTTTTTTGAAATTCAACTCCAGCTAATGGACCAAAGGAACTATATTTTTTAAAATCATCAACTTTAAGTTCAATAACTATACCAGAATTAGCAGTTGGATAGTTCCTTTGTGATGGTGACCATCCATTTGTAACAATTTCATTGTTTTTGGTTGCACATGGGGCAATTACTCCTCCTGGACACATACAAAATGAATAAACACCTCTACTATTAATTTGTTTAACTAATGAATATGATGCAGCAGGTAAATAATCACTTCTTTGATTTGTTTTATATTGAATTTTATCAATTAATTTTTGTGGGTGTTCAATTCGAACACCAACAGCAAATGTTTTTAACTCTATTTTAATATTTTTTCTATGTAATAAATAAAATATATCTCTTGCTGAATGTCCTGTCGCAAGTATGATTTTTTTTGTANATATTTCAGTTCCGTTAGAAAGAATTATTGACTTAANTTGATTTTTTTCTATTGTAATATCNATTAGTTTNCTGTTAAAATTTATTTTTCCCCCATANTTTTCTATAGTATTTCTTATAGAACTAATTATTTTAGGAAGTTTATTTGTTCCAATGTGCGGGTGAGCATTTACTTTNATGTCACTATCNGCACCATGATCAACTAATAAGTTTAAAATTTCATTTACATCTCCTCTTTTTTTTGATCTTGTGTAGAGTTTTCCATCAGAATATGTTCCTGCACCACCTTCTCCAAAGCAATAGTTTGAATTTTCATTTATGGTATTTTCNCTCATTATTTTAACCAAATCTCTTCTTCTATTTCTAACATCTTTTCCTCTTTCAAAAATTATTGGACATTTTCCATTTTGAATTAATTTNAGGGCTGCAAAAAGTCCTGCAGGTCCAGCTCCAATTATTATAACTTTTTCCTTTTGACTAACGTCTTGGTATTTTATATGATTATCATTTTTTGGTTTAAATTTTTGNTTTATATATACATTAACGATTAGATTAATTTTAATNATTTTTCTTCTNGCATCAATNGATCTTTTTATTATCTCAATATGATCAATATTTTTTGATTTAATTGANAATCTATTTGCAATATNCTTTAGAAGATAACNTTTGTTGTNAGANTTTTCAGGAGTNACTTGTAAGCTAATTTTTTTAATCATATTAATTTTAAACTTTAAANTTAAAATTCTNTAAATTTTATNCTANTTTAATTGTAAATTTACAATATATTTTTTCTAATCAATNAAAGCATGAAANACATACTATTNATTCTAATTATTTCAATTAGTAACAATNTTATATTTGCTCAAAATTATTCTATTAAACTAAAATCATCATCAATAGAATCAATTAATAAACATAATGTTTATAATNTTAAANAGAATGGTCATTATCTTATGACTTTTTCATCTATTCCTAATCAAGATGANAAAAATGAAATGGAATCTATAGGNATAAATTTTTTAGAATATATTCCTAANAANACATATGTTGTTTATTCAANTAAAAATTTAAGTNACGATGATTTTNTNGNTTATAATCTTTATTCAATAACAAAAATNATGCCATCATTCAAAATTGATCCTAAGATTAGTAAAAATNCTCTACCTAAATGGGCATNTTTTGATAATAAATTACATGTGAAAATTCTNNNTTATAAANATGTTANTTTGAATNTAGTTAANGAANNNTTATNATCAATTANTTCATTTTCTGTTTTAAGTATAGATAATTTAAATAATAATATCATTGGTTCACTAAATNCTGAAGACTTACATTTACTAGCATCATTAAATTNNGTTTGGTATATTGAACCNATTGATCCTCCNTCAACTCCTGAAAATAAAACAGCTATCACTTTACACAGATCAAATATTATCAATGTTAATTATACAAATGGGAAAAAATATAATGGTGAAGGAATTAACATAATGATGCAAGATGATGGACTTGTTGGTCCACATATTGACAGGCAAGGTAGATTAGATCAATCTAATTGTAGTGGATGTAGCTCTAGCGCANGTAATGATCATGGTGACCATGTTTCAGGTACTATTATGGGTGCTGGAAATTTAGATCCAAAGGCAAAAGGTATGGCTGATGGTGCATTTTTATATGTTTATGGTTCATCAAACAACAATTATAATGATGTTCCAAATTTATATCAAAATAATGATGTCGTTATAACATCAAAATCATATAGCAATGGTTGTAATGCAGGATACACNTCATTAGCACAAGATCTTGATGAACAAATTAATTCTTANCCTTCATTAATTCATGTNTTTTCTGCTGGTAATGATGGTGCTTCAGACTGTGGATATGGTGCTGGTAGCGGATGGGGAAATGTTACAGGTGGTCATAAACAAGGTAAAAATGTNATTGCTACTGCTAATCTTAGTCAGACAAGTATTCTTGCATCTTCATCAAGTAGAGGTCCTGCTGCAGATGGTAGAATAAAACCNGATATTGGTGCAAAAGGAACTAATGTATATTCTACNGANNATGATAATACTTATGGTTCAAAAACAGGNACTTCAATGTCNTGTCCTGGNATATCNGGAGTTATGGCACAATTATATCATGCTTATAAAGATTTAAATCAAANTCAAAATCCAAATTCAGCTCTAATGAAATGTGTTTTATTAAATAGCGCAAATGACATTGGTAATCCNGGTCCTGATTTTAAAAATGGGNGGGGNGAAGTCAATGCNTTTCAAGCNCTTGAGATATTAGAGGATAATAACTATTTTTCTAATAGTATTTCACAAGGATTAGTTAACACTCACGATATTAATGTNCCTTCTGGAGTNAAGGAAATGAATGTAATGATATATTGGCATGATAAGGAAGCTAGTGCAAATGCTTCAACAGCTCTAGTTAACGACTTAAATATGANTTTAAGTGATCCTANTTCAAATGTTTTTTATCCTTGGCTTTTAGATCCGACTCCAAATGCAAATATTTTGAACCAAAATGCAATAACAGGAATNGATGATTTAAACAACATGGAACAAATTACTNTGTTAAATCCNAGTCCAGGTACATATACANTATCAATTGATGGTTTTTCAATACCATTTGGTCCACAAGAATATTGGATATCATATCAATTTATTACAGATGAAATTACATTAACATATCCTGTTGGAGGAGAAGGTTTAGTNCCNGGTGAAATGGAATTAATTCGATGGGAAGCTAGTANNGGAAATTCTCCTTTTANATTAGAATACACTGTTGATGATGGTAATACATGGNCTTCAATAAGCAATACTGTTTCAGTNTCAGCTAATTATTTCAATTGGCAAGTACCAAATATTGTTTCAGATCAAGCAAGAATCCGTATNTCTAGAAATGGAATTTCAGATGAAAGTGATACTANTTTCACTATNGTTAAAGTNCCAAGCAATCTTAATATAAATTGGATTTGTCCAGACTCTATATATGTAAGTTGGAATAGTGTTAGTGGNGCAACCTCTTATGAAGTGAGTATGCTTGGTCAAAAATATATGGATTCAATGACTACTGTANCAAGTANTGCTACATGGATNATTAATNCTAATCCAAGTGTTGTTGATAGTTGGTTTTCTGTTANATCNTTNGTAAATGCTTCAAAAGGTAGAAGAGCAATTGCAGTTAATGCACAATCAATTAATAATGGTTGCGTAGCNCCACCAATTGCTNTGTTTAATGTNCTNAATTCTCCATCTTGTTCAGGTGAAATAATATTTGAAGATCAAAGTTATAATCANCCTAATAGTTGGCAATGGGATTTTGGTGATGGTAANTATTCAAATCAACAAAACCCGACTCATACATACAGCCANGAAGGAATATTTAATGTGAAACTTTATGTTTCAAATGCACTGGGGCAAGATTCTGTTTTACAAANTAATATAGTTAATGTTGATTTTCCACCTGCTCCNCTTGGTTTTAATGATACGNCATATGTTAACCCAGCAATATTTAATTTATTTTCAAATGAAAATGTCAATTGGTATAATGATACACTATCTAANAATCCAATATATTATGGGTCTAATTTTCAAACTCCTCTNTTAAATACAAATACTTCTTATTANATTAGAAAAGTTGGAGGACCNTCAATTTTTGGTGGCCCNNTAGATAATACNATTGGTAGTGGCGGTTTATATAATAATGATAGACATTTGTATTTAGATTGTTATGTAGCATGTAATTTAGTTTCTGCTGATGTTTATGCAGGAACNAATCAGNCAATAACTTTTGAGCTGAGAAACAATAATAGNCAAGTAATAGAAGATACTACAATAACTGTTCAAGTTGGATTNAATACACTTTATCTAGACTTTGATTTACCTGTCATGAATGATTTAGAACTTGGTATTAGTGCCTCTGGTGCTGATTTATANAGAAATAGTTCTGGAGCTTCGTATCCTTATAATATAGGGNCTTTAGCTAGTATAACAGGTCATAATTCACCTTGGGGTGATCCTGAATATCATTATTTCTTNTATAATTTACAATTACAAGAAAACTGTATGTCTGAATNTGCTNAAGTAAATGCTATTTTTATTAATTCNACNGATATAAATGATTNTAATTCAAANTTATCAATATTTCCAAACCCNACAAATAATAATTTAAATGTATCATCAGAAAATTATATTCATGCTATAAAAATATTTGATNTNANCGGAACTTTAGTGTTGAATCATNACTGCTACTCAAAAAANGAAAATATAGATCTTTCTAATCTAGCCAAGGGTTTTTATAGTATTCAAATTAGTAATAAAAACACTAATGTTAAAAGAAAATTAGTTATTAAATAGTGAGAGAATTATTACTTGTATTTTGCCTAATATGTATATCACTTAGTGTATTCTCCCAAAATTTAAAATATTTAGATTATGATATT
>NZWA01000039.1:0-71528 GCA_002697505.1 Flavobacteriales bacterium
TTATCAAATTGTAATAATTCAGGTACCAATTCATCAGCATATACATCAATAGAAAACTTTACCACAGGTGCGTGTCCTGATGTTCAAAATATTGGTGTTACAGATATCCAAATAGATAGAGCTAAAATTACATGGTCATCAAACTCAGCAGTTGATCATTATGAGGTTAGAGCTAGAGAAGTTGGTACTACTACTTGGACAAAGTTCATACAAAATATATATGGTACTAATAGAGTAATTACAGGTTTGTTAAGTGGAGTCACATATGAGGCTCAGGTTCGTTCTGCTTGTACGGTTGATACTTCAAGTGTATCTGCATGGTCAAGTTCAATAACATTTACTACGCTAATTGATTGTAGTACAAAGCCAAGTAATATTACTACATCGAATATTACTTTAACATCTATTGATTTCTCATTTACAGGATCCCCTAATGCAAGTCAATATGTAGTTAGATTTAGAAAATCATCTACTTCAGTTTGGGATTATGATACATTAACTGCTCCAACCACGTCATTTGTAAAGTCTGGTTTAGATGCTAATTCAACATATTATTATCAAATTAGATCGATATGTTCATTGTCGCCGCTGACACAATCTGGATGGACATCGTTACAGTCTGCTAATACCTTGCAGCCTTGTGCGGTTCCTAACGGATTAGCAATATTTAACAATCAAACTACACTTTCCTCCTTTAAGATTGAGTGGGAAAGAATACCTACTATTTACGCATACAATGTAATATTAAAGGATGTAACATCATCCACATGGGATACAATATTGTTTATAAATTCAACTCCAATTAGTGGTACATCTGTAAATTCAGCAATATCTGGATTAACAGTTTCGACTACACTTTCAGGAAATAAAATTAGAGTTGTATTTGGAGGTTTAAGTGCATCGACAACATATGAGTGGCAAGTAAATAGTGTTTGTCTTGCGTCAGGGATAAATAATTCTGCTTTTGTTGCTGGAACTAATGTTACAACTTTAGATCCTTGTGCTATTCCAGTTGGATTATTTACAAACAACATTACTAATACTAGTGCGAAATTAAACTGGCTTGCTACATCAAATGCTTTAACATATCAAATTAGAGCGAGAGAAGTTGGGACTTCTTTATGGACAAAAAATGTAAGTGGAATAACTTCAACTAGTAGAAATATAAGTAATTTGTCTGACGGAGCAAGCTATGAATGGCAAGTTCGAGGTATATGTTCAACGGACACATCAGATTTGTCACCATGGAGTTCACTAGCTACTTTTTCAACTCCTGTAAGTTGTGTGGGAGCTCCATCCAATACTACTGAATCTAATATTTCTTTAAATCATGCTACCTTAAACTGGAATGTTCATCCTTCAGCTCAGGTATATGTATTAAGATTTAGACATTCTAGTACATCAGTTTGGACATATGATACACTTGCTTCAACCTCAGTTACAAAAACAGGATTGTTACAACAGGCAACTTATTATTGGCAAGTTAGATCTATTTGTGATTTAACAAACAATATTGTTGGACCATGGAGTACTTTACGTTCCTTCAGTACACTAGCACCATGTGCTCCTCCAACAAATTTATCGACTTACAATAATCAGAATACACTAACAACAGCTAAAGTTAGTTGGAAAGGACCAAATGCAAATACATATTTTGTCATATTCAAAGATATTAATGCTTCATCATGGGATACCTTACTAATTGGAAGTGGAACAAACCCATCTGTAACACCAGTCACCTCTTTATCTGCTGGTGTAAGTGCTACAGCTTCAAATTCAGGAAATACGAAGACACTAAATTTTGTTGGTTTAACAGCTGGGTCAACATATGAATGGCAAGTTATATCATTATGTACATCCTCAAATCTATCTCAGCCAGCTTTAGGAAATAACTTTACAACATTGGCTCCATGTCCTGATCCAACTGGACTATCATCGACTCCTTTAACAACTAGTTCAATTGTAAGTTGGAATGCGGTGTCAGGTGCTGTAAACTATGAATTAAGAAAGAGACTACAAGGCTCTAATGCTTGGGGTAATAGTATTATTTTAACTAATACCTCAAGAAACTTCTCTAACTTAATTCCAGGATCAACTTATGAATGGCAAGTAAGAAGTTATTGTGATAATTCAGGAACAAATGTTTCAAACTGGGTTACAGCGACTCTTACAACTCAAAATGTTTGTACTAAACCAACAAATCCTTTTGAAAATAATATCACATCAACTTCTGCAACCTTAAACTGGGATGCAACACCAACAGGAGCATGGGGTTACAGAATACAGTACTTAGTAAATGGGGCACCGTTTAACACTAAAATTACTGATACATCAAATGTTAATTGGCTAGATATTTCAAGTTTGACTCCATCAACTACTTATAAATGGAGAGTAAAAGCAATTTGTGATCCTAGTGGAAACAATTCATCTCCTTGGAAACAGTGGCAGTTTTTCACAACACCATCAGGAATTAGAATACATGGTGGAGATGTTTCATTAAGCGACAATTTGACTGTTTATCCAAACCCAACAAGAGGCGTATTCAGCTTGACCTATATTACCGATAAAAATGAAGATATTTCTGTTGAAGTTATAGATGCATTTGGAAAAAGAATTTTTAATGATAATAGACTTGAATTTTCTGGAGAATATAATAAACAAATTGATTTATCAAAGTATCCAAAAGGAGTATATATAGTACAAATTTATACGGCAACATCTTACGTGAGTAAAAGGCTTGTTGTACAATAAATTTGCCTAGTTTGGTGAAATAGTATATATTTGTNCANAAATTGNAAAAGATNAAGAAGAGGCGNAAGCCTCTTCTTTGATTTANTTATGATTTTAGAATCAGATATTAGAAGTNTTGTTGAAAAAAAAATGCATCAAATTGGTGGGTTTTTAGTAGATNTTAAAGTTAGCCANANTAATGATATCACTGTTTTGATNGACTTAGATGANGGGGTGACNTTTGATCANTGTACNGATNTNAGNAAGTATATTGAAAGNTATTTTGATAGAGAAACAGANGATTNTTCTTTGAAAGTTTGTTCNCCAGGAATTGATAGAGCTTTTNTAGTTGATNAGCAATATTTAAAAAATATTGGTAGAGATNTTAAAGTTTTATTAAAAAATGGAAAAAGAACTTCAGGAAAAATTATNAGNTATGANGATAATTTAACTTTAGAAAAAGTNTCAAAAAAAAATGTAGTTAGANAAANTTATAATTAATAAAGAAGATATAAAAGANACTAAACTTAAAATAAAATTTAAATAATTAATAATGGAAGTAGAAAATTTAATAGAATCATTTTCNGAATTTAAAGANGTNAAGAATATTGATAGAGAGACAATGATGAATATATTAGAAGATGTATTTAANTCAGTGTTAGCAAAAAAATATGANGAACAAGGAAATTTTGANGTCATAATTAATGTTGANAANGGAGATTTGGAAATTTGGAAAAATAGAGAGGTTGTTGCAGATGGAGANGTAGAAAATGGAATAGCNCAAATTTCATTATCNGANGCNTTGAAAATAGAAGATGATTATGAAATTGGAGAAGAAGTNTCTGANCAGGTTAGCTTTGAATCTGAGTTTGGAAGAAGACAAGTTTTAGCTATTAGACAACACTTNATGTCAAGAATTAATGATCAACATAGAGATGAGNTAATGAAAAGATATGAAGAAAGAATTGGTGATATTATACATGGNGAGGTTTATCAGATTTGGAGAAATGAAATTCTATTACAAGATGATGAAGGAAATGATTTGTCATTACCTAGATCAGAGCAGATTCCAAAAGATTTTTTCAAAAAAGGTGATAATGTTCGNGCAGTTATNAAAAGTGTAGAANTAAAAAANAATAAAGCCAATATAATTCTTTCNAGAATTGCTCCTGAATTTGTAGAAAGACTGTTTGAACAAGAGGTGCCAGAAGTTTTTGATGGAATTATTACAATAAAAAATGTAGTGAGAGTNCCTGGTGAAAGAGCAAAAGTTGCCGTAGAATCATATGATGATAGAATCGATCCTGTAGGTGCGTGTGTNGGAATGAAAGGNTCAAGNATACATGGTATAGTNAGGGAATTAAAAAATGAAAATATTGATGTTGTNAATTTCACAGAAAANACACAATTNTTAATTACAAGATCTTTATCTCCNGCAAAAATCAATTCTATTNCTCTTAATNAGGATTCAAAAAAAGCTAGCGTNTTTATGGATGCTGATCAAGTTTCNTTAGCAATTGGAAANGGAGGTTNTAATATCAATTTAGCNGGAAANCTNTCAGGTTACGAAATTGATGTATATAGAGATGAAAATACTTTCGAAGATGATGTAGATATNAACGAATTTAGAGATGAAATTGAGGANTGGGTAATACAAGCTCTTAAAAATATTGGCTGTGATACTGCAAAAAGTGTATTAGAGCTATCAACCGAGGATCTAGTTTCAAGAACTGATTTAGAAATNGAAACTGTTNAAGATGTNATAGGTATTTTAAAGTCAGAGTTTGAAGATTAATAAATAATTTTTATATGTCAGAAACAAAAAGTGTAAGNTTAAATAANTTAGTAAAAGAATTTAACGTCAGTATTGATAGAATCTATTCNTTTTTAGAATCAAAGGGTATAGAGGATTTAAAACCAAATACAAAAGTATCTCATGANATTTATATGGANTTATTNGGAGAGTTTGATTCAGAAAAAAAAGCAAAATTATCTGCTGATTTANTAGCAAAAGAAAAAGANCTTGAAAGAGCAGAAGAAATTATTAGAAAAAAAGAAGAAGAAGAAAAAATAATNTTAGAAAAGTCTAAACAAGANANNATCNTTGATNNTANTNNNCCTGAANAAAGTAAAGAGAGTGTTTCAGAAAAGAAAACAAATCAAATTTCTACTAATGTAGANAAAATTAGAGGAATTAAAGATACAGGNGAAAAAATTGATTTAGATAAATTTAANCCTAAAGAAGTTCCTGCAGATTNAAAAAAGAAAAGAAAGCGNATAATAAAACCAAAGATTGATCCATCGAAATTTAAAAAAGCTAAGCAAAACAAAAAAAATGTAGTTGAANTTAGTGAAGAAGAAACACAAAAGAGAGTAAGAGAAACNTTAGCAAAATTACAAGGNGGAGGAAAAAAATCATCTGTTAAAAATAGAANAGAAAAAAGATTAGCACATAAAGAAGTTGCTGAAAGAGAAAATTTAGAAAAAGAAGCATCTNATAAAATTATAAAAATTGCAGANTTTGCAACTGCTAANGAATTAGCTACATTAATGAGTGTAACAGTAAATGAAATTGTTACAACATGTATGAGTCTTGGAATGATGGTAAGTATGAANCAAAGGTTAGATGCNGANACNATACAAATGTTAGTTGAAGATTTTGGTTTTCAAGTTGAGTTCGTTGGTGCTGATGTGCAAGAATCAATTGATGAAATAGTTGATGAGGAATCTGAATTATTAGAGAGAGCACCAATTATAACTATAATGGGACATGTTGACCACGGNAAAACNTCACTCATGGACTANATTNGAGAAACNAATGTTATTGCTGGTGAATCNGGTGGAATNACTCAACATATAGGAGCTTATGAAGTTTCATTANAAAANGGTAAAAAAATAGCGTTTTTGGATACACCAGGACATGAGGCATTTACCGCTATGAGAGCAAGAGGTGCAAAAGTTACAGATATTGTTGTNATAGTAGTNGCCGCNGATGATAGAGTTATGCCACAAACAAAAGAAGCTATTAGTCATGCTCAAGCTGCTGGTGTNCCTATTATTTTTGCNATTAATAAAATTGATNGACCAACTGCTGATGCAGAAAAAATTAAAGGTGAGTTAGCTGAAATGAACTTTTTAGTTGAAGATTGGGGNGGTAAGTATCAATCACAAGATATTTCNGCAAAAGAAGGAACTGGAATNTCTGAAATTCTTGAAAAAATTCTTCTTGAAGCAGAAATGCTAGNTTTAAAAGCTAATCCTAACAGAAATGCACAAGGAACTGTNATTGAAGCTTCATTAGATAAAGGGAAAGGTTATTTAACAACTCTTTTAGTTCAAAAAGGAACTTTAAAAGTAGGAGATTATGTTTTAGCAGGTTCATTCTCCGGNAAAGTAAAAGCTTTATTAGATGAAAGAGGAGCAAATAAAAANGAAGCNGGACCCTCTACACCAATTGTTTTGTTAGGACTTGATGGAGCCCCAACAGCAGGNGATGATTTTTATGTTATGGATAGTGAGCAAGAAGCTAAAAAAATTGCCTCAAAACGTTCACAGTTACAAAGAGAACAAAGTGTAAGAACACAAAAACACTTAACTTTAGATGAAATTGGCAGGAGAATAGCTNTAGGAGATTTTCAAGAGATAAATGTTATTGTAAAAGGNGATGTTGATGGNTCAATTGAAGCATTGTCAGACTCATTAGAAAAACTATCTACTGATGAAATAAAAGTTAATATTATTCAAAAAGCGGTGGGTCAAATATCTGATTCAGATGTAATGTTAGCTGCAGCATCTGATGCAATTATTATTGGATTNCAAGTTAGACCTTCNTTATCTGCAAGAAAACTTGCTGAATCTGAAGAAATAGATATCAGATTATANTCTGTTATTTACAAGGCAATTGANGAACTACAATTGGCTATGGAGGGTATGCTTTCTCCAGATGTAGAAGAAAAAATTGTTTGTAATGTTGAGGTTCGTGAAATTTTNAAAATCTCTAAAATTGGAACTATTGCTGGATGTATGGTTNTNGATGGTGTCATTAAAAGGAATAACAATATAAGATTAATAAGAGANGGGGTTGTTGTTTACACTGGTNTTTTATCTTCATTGAAAAGATTTAAAGATGATGTTAATGAAGTACGGAAAGGCTTTGATTGTGGTATGTCAATTGAAAATTATAATGATATAAAAGTTGGTGATGTAATAGAAGCATTTGAAGAAATTGAAGTAAAGAGAGNTTTAAAATAACTAATTTAAGTCAGTAATTGAAATAATCTCAGGTACCGGATAAGTATCAGTAAAATGTTTTTTTATTAANTCTTTNATTTTTAAAGCCTCNAGCTTTGTTCTACAATTACCTACTCTAATTCTATAATATGGTTCTTGGTACTCAAGAAAAACTGGGATNTCAGGAAACAATTNAATAAATTTTAGTTTTATTTTGACAATCTCAGATTCTTTAGCTTTAAATTTTAATTGTAATCTCCAACCGTTAATTCCACCTGTATTTCTTAAAATATTTTCATATTTATNTACTAAATAGTTTATTCCTTTTTCATTTTTGATTNCANATTTGGTGTTTTCANTTTGAGAAAAAATTAAAATTGGAAAAAAATAAATAATAAACACAATAACTTTCATATTTCAAAAATATAAAATTTAATAGTTATCATTTATTATTTTTGTGATATGATCAAAAGATTTAAGTATATCTATAAAATAAAATCTTGTGAAGATATATTAAACAAGTTACTTTTTATNAGTAATTCAGTCTCANATATAAATATTTTAGTTTCTAACANTGAATCACAATCTAATNTTTTACCAAAAGATTATGTNAATTATGATTTAATAGCAGGAGTNGANAGTTTNAATCACTTAAGATCAAACAAAAATTCTCTAAAATCATTAAAGAACTTTCATAANAAGANTAAAGATTGGTTATTTGGGTATATTTCATATANCCTGAAAAATGAAATAGAAAGTTTTAATGATAATAANCAAGATANAAATGATAAAATTCATTTTTTTGTTCCTAAATTTTTATTATTNGTNAAAAANACAACTCTTGAAGTCTTAACTTATGAGTCAAAAGAAAATACAGATAAATTTATCAATNTAAGTGCTGATTTTNAATATGAGAAAGCAAAAAANATTACATTGTCNTGCGTAGAGTCTAAGGANAAGTANATAAAAAAAATAAATTTGATAAAAGAAAATATTCAAAGAGGTGATATNTACGAAATGAATTATTGTNTTGAGTTTTTTGCTAAAAATGTAAAAATTATACCACAACAATTATTTTTAGAACTTAATTCANCNACAAGATCACCATTTGCAGCATTTATGAAGTTAAATGANAATTTTATTCTTTGTGCAAGNCCTGAAAGATTTCTTAAGAAAAAGCATAGTTCTTTAATTTCNCAGCCAATTAAAGGTACAAGTTCAAGAGGAAGTACAATACAACAAGATAAATCTTTATTTNATAAATTAAATAAAAGTGAAAAAGATATTNCTGAAAACGTAATGATTGTAGATTTAGTTAGAAACGATTTGTCAAAAATTTCTAAAAAATCAAGCGTACATGTTGAGGATTTATGCAATGTTTATGGTTTTGAGTATGTATATCAAATGATTAGCACAATATCTTCACAANCAAAATCAAATATCCACTTCACAGATATTTTAAAATCAGCATTTCCAATGGGATCGATGACTGGTGCACCAAAGCTTAGAGCNATGGAGTTAATAGATTCATATGAAGAAAAAAATAGAAATTTTTANTCTGGATCGTTAGGTTATATAGATCCAAACGGAGATTTTGATTTTAATGTAATAATAAGAACAATTGTTTATAATGCTATACAAAAGTACCTTTCAGTAGGNGTAGGTGGTGCAATTACTGCAAAATCAGATCCTGATCTTGAGTACAAAGAGTGTTTAATTAAAATTAANCCGATAATTAAAGCTTTAAATTGTGATTGATAGACAAGTTTATAATTATATTATTAGTAATAATCTNTTTTCAATAAAAAANGATAAAATTATTCTTGCTATTAGNGCTGGTGCTGATAGTGTTTGTTTNTTTCATNTTTTCAGATCTTTTGGTGTTAATATGGAGCTAGCACACTGTAATTTCAAGTTAAGAGATAANCATTCTGATGAAGATGAANATTTTGTTAAAAAACTAGCTAATAAATATAAAATCAAATTTCATGTAAAATCATTTGAAACATCTCATTATGCCAAAAAAAATAAGGTATCAATACAAATGGCTGCTCGACAACTAAGGTATAATTGGTTTAAATCTTTATTAATCAATAGAAATGCTAATTATATTGCAACAGCTCATCATAAAGATGATTCAATAGAAACATTTTTTATTAATTTGATTAGAGGAAGTGGTATTAGAGGACTAGTAGGTATTAAACAAACTGAAAAAGTAATTAGACCTTTTTTAAGTGTCGAAAAAATTCAGATCATTAAATTTTTACGTAAAAATAAATTTAAGTATAGAGAAGATATTACTAATGATTCCTTAAAGTACTTACGCAATAAAATTCGAATCAAGTTAATTCCATTATTATTAAACTTAAACCCATCTATTAAAGAAAATATATTTAATGAAATGAAAATTTTAGAAAATACTAGCATAGTTTTTTTGGATTATGTTCAGAAGATTAGACAAAAAATAGTGGTGCAAAAATCTGATGCTTTTTATATTAATATTTCAAATTTAAATAAATTATCACCATTAAAAATTTATTTGTTTGAATTGTTACGTCCATTTGGTTTTGTAAAAGTTGATGATATTATAAGTTCTTTAAATGGTCAAAGTGGAAAGATGTTTTATTCAAGAACTCACAAGTTAATAATAGATAGAGAAAGCATTATTATTACAAAAAATCAAGACATAACTTCCAAACAATATATACTTTGTGAAAATATAAATTTTAAAAATGAAAATTTTTCGATTAAATTTTCAAAATCAAAAAAAATAAATTTTTCTTTAAATAAAGATGTCGCAGAATTAGATTATTCAAAAATTAACTTTCCATTAAAATTACGTAAATGGAGATTCGGTGATAGTTTTATCCCTTTAGGTATGAAAAATCATAAAAAAATAAGTGATTTTTTTGTAGATGAAAAGTTCTCATTGATACAGAAGGAAAAACAGTGGATATTATGTGACAAGAAAAATATAATTTGGATTGTTGGTTATAGAATTGATGATAGATATAAAGTTACTCCAAAAACAAAAAAATTGTACATTGCAGAAGTTTTACACGAAAATTAATGAACAGCTATAAATTCATAGAAAAACAATATTTTGGTTTAAATAAAATATCATTAAGTACAAGATTAATATGTGCAGTATTTTGTTTTATAATGTACTATTTTAGAGAAAATCAACAAAAAACAGGCGATGTATATTTTTTCATTGGTATAGCTATTATATTAATTTCCATTTTATTGTTTTTTGTTCTACATTTTAGAACTGAGGTTAATAAAAATTCAGTTATTCTTGATGGTTTATGGACAACAAGAAAAGTAAAAATAAATATTGACCACTTAGTTGGAGTTAATAGAGTAAAATATAGTAAATTTATTTTCAATCGAACAGTTTATAACTTGCACTTTAACAAAAAAATCAGATTTTATACGAGAGGAGAATATGCTATAGAGCTAGTTGATAAAGATGGTCTTGTGTATTTGATTGGAAGTCAGAAAACTGAAGAATTATATAGAGTTTTAAATGAAAAAATAAATAAAAAATGAAAAAGATATTAATTTTAGTGCTTACAATATTTAGTCTTAATATAAATGCTCAGATTTTTACCCCTGTTTCTTGGGAATTTTCTCATAAAATATTATCCGAAAACGAATTTGAGTTAATTTTTACCGCTAACATAGATGAAGGCTGGTATATATATTCACAAAGCTTAGCTGACGATGGGCCTGTTCCAACTGAGTTTACTTTTCAAGAAACTAATAATTATAAATTACTAGGGGATGTTATTGAGGAAAAAGCAAATGAAGAATACGATCCTAATTTTGATATGATGTTGAAGTTTTTTAAAGATAAAACTACATTTAAACAGAGAGTGTCATTAGAAGATATGTCCCAAAGTGTTACCATTAAAGGGGAGATATATTATATGACATGCGATGATAAACAATGTTTACCACCAGAACTAGTAGAGTTTTCTTTTGATTTTAATTTAGATAAAGATTTAAAAAGTAATAATAGTATTATAAAAAAATCTAAGAGTTCTGATTCTGCAGAAAGTAATTTTTGGATATTATTTTTTGTAGCATTTTTGAGTGGTTTTGCGGCGCTATTAACCCCTTGTGTTTTCCCAATGATTCCAATGACAGTTTCTTTTTTTACAAAAAAATCTAAAACAAAATCAGAAGGAATACTAAATGCTGTTATATACGGAGTTTCTATAATGATAATATATGTTGCTCTAGGTGTAGGTGTATCCTCAATATTTGGTGCAGATGCATTAAATAATATGGCTACCAATGTATATTTTAATATTGGGTTTTTTCTATTGCTAATAATATTTGGAGCTTCTTTTTTAGGAGCATTTGAATTACAATTACCATCTTCTTGGACCAATAAAAGTGTTGCGGCTGAATCTAAAGGGGGATTAATAGGGATTTTCTTCATGGCATTCACATTAGCGTTAGTTTCATTTTCATGTACAGGGCCAATAGTTGGAACATTGTTAGTTGAAGCTGCAACAGGTGGCTATATGGGACCAATCATTGGAATGCTTGGTTTTTCATTAGCTATTGCTTTGCCATTTGGATTATTTGCTGCTTTTCCTGGATGGCTAAATTCTTTACCTCAATCTGGTGGATGGTTAAATTCTGTAAAGGTTACATTAGGTTTCTTAGAGCTAGCATTAGCTTTTAAATTTTTATCAAACGCTGATTTGGTAATGCAAACACATTTATTGGAACGAGAATTATTTATTGCAATATGGATTGTAATTTTTGCTCTATTAACTATGTATCTATTAGGTTTTTTAAAGTTTGCACATGATTCAGATTTAAAATATATTTCAGTTAGTCGACTATCTATAGCAATTTTAACAGGTACCTTAACAATTTATATGATACCTGGACTTTGGGGAGCACCTTTAAAAATTATTAATGCATTTCCTCCTCCAATGCATTATAGTGAATCTCCACACGGAATCGGTGGAGTTAATAGTATACATCATCAAAATTCAGATAATCATCAACATCTAGGTCCACAAAATATTATGGTTTTTCATGACTATGAAGCGGGGGTTGAATATGCAAAAAAAGTAAATAAACCTATTATGCTAGACTTTACAGGATGGGCATGTGTTAATTGTCGAAAAATGGAAGAGCAAGTATGGTCTGATGATGAAGTTAAAAAAATGCTAGCTGATGATTTAGTTCTTATATCATTGTATGTTGATGAAAGAACTAAATTACCAGTTGATCAACAATATGAAACAACTTTAGCTGGTAAAAGTAAAAAGGTTAAAACTATAGGTGACAAGTGGATGGTTCTACAAGCTAATAAATATGGGACAAATTCACAGCCTTATTATGTATTTTTAGATCACAGTGAAAAACTATTAATTGAACCTGCAAATTATCAAGATTATGGAACAGTATCTTTATTTAAAGATTGGTTAAATAGAGGAATGTTAGAATTCAAAAAATAAATTATGAAAAAAAGTATTATAAATAAAAAATCAGAAAAATTTTTAAAAAATTATATAAATAATCCATCTCCTACTGGATTTGAAGCTAACGGGCAAAAATTATGGCTTGAATATATTAAACCATATATCGATGCACATTTTGTTGATACATATGGTACTGTTGTTGGAATAATTAATCCAAATGCTAAATATAAGGTTGTAATTGAAGCGCATGCAGATGAAATTTCATGGTTTGTTCATTATATTACAAAAGAAGGGTTTATATATTTGAGAAGAAATGGAGGTTCTGATCATCAAATTGCTCCATCTAAGCGAGTAAATATACATACTAAAAATGGTATGGTTAAAGCTATTTTTGGTTGGCCAGCTATACATACTAGAACATCCAGGACTGAAAAAACACCTAAACTAGATAATATATTTTTAGATTGCGGATGTTCTACTAAAGAAGAAGTAGAGAAACTTGGGATACATGTTGGATGTGTTGTGACCTATGAAGATGAGTTTATGATCTTAAATAATAGTTATTTTGTCGGAAGAGCTTTAGATAACAGAATAGGTGGTTTTATGATAGCTGAAGTTGCTCGTTTAATAAAAGAAAACAATGTTAAATTACCATTTGGATTATACATCACAAATTCAGTTCAAGAGGAAGTTGGCTTACGAGGTGCTCAAATGATTGTGAATACAATAAAACCTGATGTCGCTATTGTAACTGATGTAACCCATGACACAGGAACTCCAATGATTAATAAAATAAAGCAAGGTGATATCAAATGTGGAAAGGGACCAGTACTCTATTATGGTCCTGCTATTCAAAATAATTTATTAGAGTTAATAATTAATACTGCTGAAAAAAGTAAAGTACCATTTCAAAGAGGAGCTGTTTCTAGAGCTACTGGAACAGATACAGATGCATTTGCNTATACAACTGGTGGAGTNGCATCATCATTAATNTCTTTACCATTAAGATATATGCACACTACTGTAGAATGTGTACATAAAAAAGATGTTGAAAGTGTTATTCATTTAATATANAATTCNCTAAAAAATATAAAAAANAATCANGATTTTNGGTANCTTAAATAAAAAATGAGTGGTTNTTATTCATTGTNANGAAATAATATNTGCAATCCAAATTAGATTATACANTTANTAATATACCTNTTTAGCTTGAACNNTTTTANCTAAAATANTTAGTAANGANTATATTCTTGTCCATTTACCGCTTTCNACNAGAGGTTGTGCTTTCTTCCATTTTAATTCTCTAGTTTCACTTCCATTTGTTATAGTAACCTTTTCGTTTCTACCAGCTTTTTGTTCAACTTTTATAGGTTGAGTTTTTTGTGGTTGNTCAGATTGACTAGTGTTTGTATTTATGGATTGTTCAGGACGACTTGTTTGTAAATTAATCTGTGAATCATANCTTTCTTCTTGNGCACTTGTNTTAGTNGGAAGTGTTGCTTTGAGTAGNAATGTAACGATTTCTCTATTTATTTTTTCAATAAGCGCTTTAAATAATTCAAAAGATTCNAATTTATAAATTAACAGCGGATCCTTTTGTTCATANACAGCATTTTGTACTGATTGCTTTAAATCATCCATCTCTCTTAANTGTTCTTTCCANACATCATCAATGATTGCTAGCATCACACTTTTTTCAATTGATTCAGNAATGTTNTCACCTTTAGAATCATGTGCNTCTTTTAGATTTGTAACAACTTGTAATGTTTTGATGCCGTCTGTAAATGGTATAATGATATTTTCATAAGTAGCCGATTTNTTTTCAAAAATATCTTTAATTACAGGATAAGTTTTTTGGGCAATAAATTCAGATTTATGNTTGTAATTTTCATAACATTTTTGATATACTAGCTCACTTATTTCCTCAGCTGTACTTTCATTAAATTTGTTCTTAGAAATTGGACTTTGTNTNGCTAGNAATCTTATTAAATCAAGTTCAAATGAATTATAATCTTTTAGCTCATGCCATTCAANAACAATACTTTCNCATGTATCNTAAATCATATTTGCAATNTCAACAGATAGTCTNTCACCATGTAAAGCATATCTTCTTTTTTTGTAAATAACCTCTCTTTGTTGATTCATTACATCATCNTANTCGAGTAATCTCTTTCTAACTCCAAAATTATTTTCTTCTACTTTTTTCTGTGCTCTTTCAATAGACTTNCTAACCATTGAATGTTGAATTACTTCNCCATCTTCAAGTCCCATCCTNTCCATCAATTTTGCTATTCTTTCAGATCCAAATAATCNCATTAATTTATCTTCCAATGAGACGTAAAANTGTGAGGAACCAGGGTCCCCNTGTCTTCCTGATCGACCTCTTAATTGTCTNTCAACTCTTCTAGAGTCATGTCTTTCGGTNCCAATAATTGCGAGTCCACCAACATNCTTGACTGGTTCNGATAANTTTATATCGGTACCTCTACCAGCCATATTTGTCGCAATAGTTACTGCACTTTCTTTACCNGCAAATGAAACAATATCTGCTTCCTTTTGATGCATTTTTGCATTTAANACATTATGTTTTATTCCTCCTCTNCTTAGAACTTTACTTAANAGCTCAGATATTTCAACAGAAGTTGTTCCTACTAGAACTGGTCTTCNTTCTTTAGAAAGTTTTGTAACTTCTTCAATTATTGCATTATATTTTTCTCTNTTTGTTTTGTAGACTAAATCATTTTTATCTTNTCTTGCAATTGGTCTATTAGTTGGGATAGCAACTACATCAAGCTTATAAATTTCCCAAAACTCTCCTGCTTCTGTCTCNGCTGTNCCTGTCATNCCAGANATTTTNTTATACATTCTAAAATAATTCTGTAATGTTACAGTNGCGTATGTTTGAGTAGCTGCTTCAATTTTAACATNTTCTTTAGCTTCAATAGCTTGATGAAGTCCATCAGAATANCTTCTNCCNTCCATAATCCTTCCNGTTTGTTCGTCAACTATTTTAACTTTATTATCCATTACAACATATTCNACATCTTTTTCAAAAAGAGTATATGCTTTTAATAATTGATTAATTGTGTGAATTCTTTCGCTTTTTACCGCAAAATCTCTNAGAATAGTTTCTTTATNNTTAGCTTTTTCAATTTCAGANTTNGATGAGTTATCTATTTGTGCAATTTCATTACCAACATTAGGTAAAATAAAAAANTCTNTGTCTTCAGTTGAAGTTGTCATTAATTGTATGCCTTTTTCTGTNAGNTCAATTGAATTATTTTTTTCATCAATNACAAAGTAAAGCTCTTTATCNACTTTATGCATNTCCTTNTTTTGATCTTGCATATAGTAGTTTTCAGTTTTTTGTAATANAGCNCTAATACCTTCTTCGCTTAAATATTTNATTANNGCTTTATTNCTNGGTAAGCCTCTAAAANCTCTTAANAGATTAAACCCACCTTNTTCCTTTTCNCCNTTNATAATGAGTTTTTTTGCTTCTGANAAAGTTGATGTAATGTATTTTTTTTGCACATTAACAAGATTNCTAATTTTACTCTTATANTCNTTATACTCATGNTTGTCNCCTTGTGGAGTTGGTCCAGAAATTATTAATGGTGTTCTNGCATCATCAATTAAAACNGANTCTACTTCATCAACAATAGAATAGTTTAATTTTCTTTGNACNAGATCNTCGGCTCTTTTNGCCATATTATCTCTCAAATAATCAAANCCAAANTCATTATTNGTTCCNTATGTNATATCAGCTTGATATGCTTTTTTTCTTTCTTCAGAATTTGGTTGATAATTATCAATACATTCAACACTTAAACCATGAAATTGGAANANAGGNCCCATCCATTCTGCATCTCTTTTTGCTANATAATTGTTTACTGTNACTAAATGAACACCAAGACCAGTTAGNGCNTTNAGATAGATAGGAAGAGTTGCTGAAAGTGTTTTACCTTCTCCTGTTTGCATTTCTGCTATTTTACCTTGATGNAAAACAATNCCACCAATTAATTGTACATCATAGTGTATCATGTCCCAAGTAATGTCAATTCCNGCCGCTTGCCAANTGTTTTTATATATAGCTTTACCCTGCTTTATTGAAACAAAATCTTTATCATTCGATAATAAAATATCATTTTCATTAGCCTTAACTTCAATTTTTTTATTTTCCGAAAATCTTCTAGCTGTTTCTTTCATCACAGCAAAAGCATGTGGTAAAATTTTATTTAAGTGGTCTTCATTTTTGGTCTTAATTAACTTTTCTAAATCATCAATTTTTTTGTAGTTCTCTTGTTTTTTTTGATTGAGCGTATTTTTGTTTTCAGCTTCTTTTTTCAAATGTTCAATTTGATCGAGCTCTTCTTTTGTTATTGTTTTTATTTGTTCTTTAAAGTGCAGTGTTTTTTCACGCAACTCATCATTTGAGATGTTTTTTAATTCAGTAAATAAGACATTGATTTCAGAGACAATTGGCGATATTTGTTTAATATCTTTATCGTATTTATTACCAAATAATTTGCTAAAAAAATTTATTATTCCTGACATTTGTCAACTATAAAAATGAAATTTTGTATACTTTTAATATTCTTCTTCATTAAAAAAGAAATCTTCTTTTGAAGGATAGTCAGGCCATATATCTTCAATATTTTCCCATTGCATACCAGGCTCTTCTTCTACTAACTCTTCAAGATTTTCAACTACTTCCATAGGAGCTCCAGATCTAATTGCATAGTCAATCAATTCTTCTTTGGTAGCTGGCCAAGGAGCGTCTTCAAGTTTCGATGCTAATTCTAGTGTCCAATACATTTTTTTGTGTTTAATCTTTTTGCAAAAGTATCTTTTTTATTGAATTATTTGTTGATTTAGTCATCTTTTTCCCATTTGGTTTCTGATAGTCCTTTTGAATGTATTACAAATCTTGCTAAAACAAACAAGTAGTCGGATAATCTGTTAAGGTATTTTATATAAATCAGATATTCCTTTTTATTTTTAGAAATCTTGACAATATTTCTTTCAGCTCTTCTACAAACTGTTCTTGCAATATGACATTTAGATGCTATATCATGACCTGAAGGGAGTATAAATGTTGTTAATTTAGGAATTTCGTTATCTATTAAATCAATTTCATTTTCTAATGAAGTTATATTTTTAGCATCAAAATCAGGCAGTTTAATCTGCTTAGTGTTATCATAGGCAACTATAGATCCTAAATTAAATAATTGATTTTGAATTTTTTTGAGTACTTTGTTTTGATGCATATTAATATTTTGATCATAAATATTTCCGATAAATGCGTTTAATTCATCAATTGTTCCATAACATTCAATTTGGTCATTACATTTTAGCACCTTAGTTCCACCTAATAATTGTGTATATCCAGAATCACCTTTTTTAGTATAAATTTTCATTATGCAAATTTACTATTATTAAAAGCGAATTTTAAAGTTTTCTTTACTTAATTCTTTTTTAATAAAAACTATACCAACAAAAAATAAATCAATCGTAACTGTGCTTTGATCATGTTGTTTTATATGATTCCATGCATTTTCCATTCCTTTTGACCAATAAATATCATCAAAAATGAAAATTGTGTCATTGTGTGAATGTTTTAATGTCAAATTAAAGTACTGAATTGTTGCTTTTTCTTGATGATTGCCATCAATAAAAACAAAATCTACTGTTTTTATTTTCTTTAATTTATCTTCTAGAGTAAGTTTGAAGTCGCCTTCAATTATTGAAACATTATTTATGTCAAAGTATGCTAAATTTGTTTTCGCTATTTTAATTGTTTCTGGACATCCTTCAAATGAATAGATATGACTCAAAGGATTAGCTTTAGCTAAATAGCATGTGCTAATGGCTAATGAGGTTCCAAGTTCTACAATATTTTGTGCTTTACTATACTGACTAGTTCTGTATAACAACTTACCGAATTTTTCATTTTTGGCAGAATTTATTGCTATATCTTTTACTTGTCTTTCTTTTGATTTATTAATATTACTTCCTGCACCAAAATCTACAATTTTAATTTTATCTTTTGATTTAATTAATTTTTGTTTTAAAAGTTTAATTTTTTCGAAGTCCTCAATTTGTTTTTTGTTGTAGATAACATTGACAACAAAATTATATACAAAAGGACTATGAACTGAATGTTCATTTTTAGAGGTTATATAGTACCAAATATATTTGATTAATATTTTAATATGTTGCACTTAATAATTTTAAAATTTTTAAAGATCATTACAAATTTAGTTTTACAAATGTATTGTTTTTTAATGTACTTTTGCTTTATGATTATTATTACGGGTTCTGCAGGCTTTATAGGTTCGTGTTTAGTTAGTGAGTTAAATTATTTAGGATATTATAATTTAATTTTAGTTGATGATTTTTCAAGTCAAAACAAAAATAAGAATCTAAAAAATAGTAAGTTTCACAAAAAAATTGATAGAAATCATTTTATAGATTGGTTTAATAATAATTATAAAGATATTTCTTTTTTGTTTCATCTAGGTGCTAGAACCGATACTAGCGAGTTAGATATTGAAATATTTAAATATCTAAATCTAAATTATTCAAAAGCATTATATAAAATTTGTGTAAAATACAACATACCATTTGTATATGCATCATCTGCTGCTACATATGGAATGGGTGAGTTTGGTTTTGATGATAATCACGAAAAAATATCTTCATTATTACCTTTAAATCCTTATGCCGTTTATAAAAATAAATTTGATAAATGGATTTTATCAAATATAGACAAACCTCATTCTTTCGTTGGTTTAAAATTTTTTAATGTTTATGGTCCAAATGAATATCATAAATCAAGAATGGCTTCAGTAATTTTTCATGCTTATAATCAAATCATGAAATCAGGAGAGATGAAATTATTTAAATCACACTCAAAAAACTTCTTCAATGGCGAGCAATCTAGAGATTTTGTATATGTTAAGGATGTAGTTAAAACACTAATTTTTTTCTTCAAAAACCAAAATAAGAGTGGCATTTACAACTTAGGAACTGGTGAATCCAGATCTTTTAATGATTTGATTTTCATAACGTTTAAAGCCTTGAAAAAAGAGTGTAAAATCTCATATATTGATATTCCAGGTGATATTCGTAATACATATCAATACTATACAAGAGCAAAAATATCAAAACTAAGAAATATAGGTTTTAAAGAAAAATTCTATTCTTTAGAAGAAGGTGTTACAGAATATGTTCAAGAATACCTGCTTGAAAAAAAATATTATTAAAGTTCATTTTTTAAGTCAATTAAAAAACTTCTAATTTTTTTAAGCCTATTAATAATTTCAATTTCAGAATTTAAATCTTTATTACTTTTCAATTGCCTTTGAGCGCCTTCTAATGTATATCCTCGTTCTTTCACAAGATTATAAATCAAATGTAGGTTATCTATATCTTTTTGAGTAAATAATCTATTACCTTTCTTATTTTTTTTCGGTTTTAAAATACTAAATTCTTTTTCCCAGTAGCGGATTAATGAAACGTTAACATTGAAAATTTTAGCAGTTTCCCCAATAGAGTAAAAAATTTTTTTAGACTTACTTTCCATTAATCAAATGATTGATTTGATTGAGAAGAAATAATTCTCATTTTTTCGTATTCTTCAGCATTAAGATCATTATAATAGAAATTAACAGGATCAATTTTTCTGCCATTTTTATGAACTTCATAGTGTAAATGAGGGGCAACAGATGTGCCAGTGTTTCCAACAAATCCAATTGTTTCTCCTCTTTTTACAGATTGACCTTTCTTTACAATAAATTTACTCATGTGCGCATACAAAGTTTTATAACCATATCCATGATCAATTATAACATAATTACCATACCCCTTTCTTGTTTTACTTACTTTAAATACTTTTCCATCCCCAGTAGCATAAATAGGAGTACCGGTTTTTGCAGAAAAGTCCATACCAGCATGTAATCTCCTAGTTTTATAGATTGGGTGAATTCTATATCCAAAACCACTGGCCATTCTACTTAGATCTTTATTAGAAACAGGCTGAATTGCAGGAATAGATGCAAGCATTTTGGTTTTGTTTTTTGCTAAATCAACTATTTCATCAAAAGATTTAGACTGAATATACATTTGTTTTGATATTTGATCTATTTTTTTTGTTGTTTGGATGATTAAATCAGAATTGCTGTAACCCTCTAATTCTTTATACCTGTTAATACCTCCATAACCTGCTTTTCTTATTGAGCTTGCAATTGGTTCAGCTTCAAAAATTACTCTATAAATATTATCATCTCTTTTTTGTAAATCATCGAGCACTAATTCAACTTGATTGAATTTTTCATCAATTAATTCGTATTGTTCAGTCAAATTTTGAATTTCTGATTTTAATTTTTTTTCTTTAGGACTATCAAAGAAATTGAAAAAAACAACGATTAATAAAAAAGAGGTTAAAGCAACTAAACTTGAGAAATAAATAAATTTTTTAAGTTTAGTTAAAGGACTAAGTTTAATTCGTTGGTAACTTAGACTATTTTTATCATAATAATATTTTATTTTAGCCATAACTAAGATAAATTATACTTTTAACAAAAGTACTGATTTAAGTTTAGATAAAGATATATATGTAATTGATTTATATAAAACTATTGTAATTTTATGTATAAATTTTCAATATGAAAGCCAAAAAATTAAGACAATCGTATTTAGATTTTTTTAAAAATAAAAATCACAAAATTGTTGATTCTGCTCCTATAGTTATTAAGGATGACCCTTCATTGATGTTCACAAATGCAGGAATGAACCAGTTCAAAGACGTATTTTTAGGATATTCAAAGATAAGTGACTTAAGAGTTGCAAATACACAAAAATGTTTAAGAGTTTCTGGTAAGCATAATGATTTAGAAGAAGTTGGACACGATACTTATCATCATACAATGTTCGAGATGCTTGGATCATGGAGCTTTGGAGATTACTTTAAAGAGGAAGCTATTACTTGGGCTTGGGAGTTTCTTATAGAAGTATGTAAGTTAGATAAAGATAGGTTTTATGTTACTATTTATGAAGGGTCGGACGAAGATATGGTTGAAAGAGACAATGAAGCCTTTAATATTTGGAGTAAATTAGTTAAACAAAGTAATATATTAGAGGGAAATAAAAATGATAATTTTTGGGAAATGGGTCAAGTAGGTCCCTGTGGACCCTGCTCCGAAATCCATTATGACAATAGATCACAAATTGAAAGAAATAAAATTTCTGGTGCTGATTTAGTAAATAAGGATCATCCCCAAGTCATAGAAATCTGGAACTTAGTCTTTATGCAGTATAATAGGCTTGCAACAGGAAAATTATCAGAACTACCTTGTCAACATGTTGATACTGGTATGGGTTTTGAAAGGCTTGCAATGATTACACAAGGTGTACAGTCAAATTATGAAACGGATCTGTTTCAGCCAATTATTCAGCAAATCGCAAAAATATCAAATAGAGTTTATGGTAATAATGAAAAAGACGACATAGCTTTAAGAGTAATTGCCGATCACTTAAGAGCAATCGTTTTTACAATTGCAGATGGTCAGCTTCCATCAAATACTAAGGCTGGATACGTTATTAGAAGAATTCTTAGAAGAGCAGTAAGATACGGATATACTTTTTTAGATTTCAAAAAGCCATTTATTTTTTCATTAGTACCAATTTTAATTGAAAATTATTCCAATCAATTTAAAGAGCTAAGTTCACAAAAAGAATTAATAACTGAGGTAATTAAAAGTGAAGAAGAATCCTTTTTTATCACCTTAAAACAAGGAATGGATATTTTAGGTTCAACTATAAAAAATTCAAAAAGCAAAAAAATATCAGGAAAAAAAGTTTTTGAGTTATATGATACTTTCGGCTTTCCAGTTGATTTAACATCCTTGATTTTAAGTGAAAATAATTGCAGTTTTGATCATAAAGAATTTGACACAGCTTTGCAAAAGCAAAAAGATAGATCAAAAAAGGCAAGTGAGTATGAAAAAGAAGATTGGATTATTTTAAAAAATGATAGTTCACATTCTTTTATAGGCTATAATCAGTTGGATGCAAAAGTTGTGATAACAAGATATAGAAAAGTTACGGAAAAAAATAAGACTGGCTATGATGTTGTATTTAATCAAACTCCATTTTACGCAGAGGGAGGTGGTCAGATTGGTGATACAGGTCGGATTAAATTAAATGACAAAGACATCAATATTTTTAATACAGTAAAAGAGAATAATCTAATTATACATAAGGTAGAAGAGCTTCCACAAAAATTAGATGAAGAATTGCATGTTCAAGTAAACAAACAAAAACGAGATGCATGTTCTCGAAATCATAGCGCAACTCATCTTTTACATGAATCTTTAAGAAAAATATTGGGTGAACATGTAACTCAAAAGGGATCTCTAGTAAATAATAATAATCTACGATTTGATTTCTCTCATTTTTCAAAGTTAAATGATGAAGAGCTAAAAGATATAGAATACGATGTAAATCAGAAAATTTGTCAAAATATCTTGCTAAATGAACAAAATATTTCATTAAATGAAGCTAGAAAACAAGACGTTCTAATGCTTTTTGGAGAAAAATATGATGATCAAGTAAGAATGATACAATTTGATACTTCAAAAGAACTTTGTGGAGGAACACATGTTAATAGTACTAGTGAAATAGGACTATTTAAAATTATATCAGAAGGTTCTATCTCTGCAGGAACTCGAAGGATAGAAGCTATTACTGGCATGAAGGTTATCGAATACATTAATAAATATAAGACTAAAATAGATGAGCTTGAAAGAGAATTAAAGTCTAAGACATTGTTGGTTACAGTTAAACAATTACTTAACAAAAATAAATCCTTAGAAAAAGATCTTGTTAAATTAAAACTCAATAACAATAAGATTTTTGCTAAGGAGCTTTTATCCTCAGCTACTCAAGTTAAAGGTATCCGATTAATCAAAAAAGAAGTTGATTTAGATACTAAATCCATGAAAGATATTTTATTTTCTTTAAAAAATGAAAAGAAGTTAATTGTGCTCTTAGCTTCAATAGTATCAAATAGAGTAGTCTTAACGTTAATGATTTCAAATGATTTAGTTTTAAAGAAATATAATGCTAATAATATGATAAATATCTTAGCTGAATATATCGAAGGTTCTGGAGGAGGACAACCATTTTATGCAACAGCTGGAGGAAAAAATACAAAAGGTATTGTTAGTGTATTTAAAAATATTGATGAACTACTATAGCTCCAGAACTTAAGTTAATATAAACAAAAAAACCAGCTAGTAAGCTGGTTTTTTTTAATTGTGTTTTTGTTATTAGAATCTGTAAGATAAACTAAAGTTTGCAGATCCTTCTCTTTTACCGTTAACTTCCTTTACAGGTAGTGTGTAGTTAGGGTCAAAATATAAACCGTTGTATACTTGGAAAGAGAAACCAGCTCCGACATTCATGTTATCTGTACCATCTTTTGTAGGCATGTTGAATGCTAACCAAATCTGATCTTTTACTGTATATCTAGCAAAAAAATCATAGTTGTCATCGCCATCACGAGCCATTCCAATAGTTAACGCGTCAGTTGCCATATAACCTATACCAGCTTTCGCAGTAATTTGTTCAGCATCTTCTTTGTCACCATCATATGTAGTTACAAGCATAAATTGCGCTGAAGCAAACATAGTAGTGCAAAATGCTATAAAGGCTGTTAATAAGATTTTTTTCATTTTGTTAATTTAAAGTTAATACTTTTCTATTTTTATTAAAAAGGGGCTGTAAGCCAGCCCCTTTTATAATTTTTATAGAATTAAGGAGTTACTGTTAAAGTTAAGTAAGTGTACTTAGACTCTTCAGCTGTAGCATCACCATTATCGTCAGTGATGTACTTAAGTCCTAATGAAGCATTATTTCCTAATGAGTATCCTACGTTAAGCTCCATTGCAGCTCTTTCATAGTTTTCATCAATAGTGTTTGTAACTCTGTGCATTGTTGCACCAACAGAGATACCACCTGCAGCATATGTAAGACCGTATGTGATGTCTTCATCACCAGCTCCTAAATAACCGATAGTTCCAGTCTCATTCCAAGAACCAGCACTCATGTCTGAAGCAAGATCTGCACCGAACTGACCTTCATCACTGTAAGCAGTTTGTCCAACAGATAAATTGATATTGTCAGTTGCAGCATATCCTAGGTTGATTGCTCTCATTGTGTTACCAGCATAATCAGTGTTCATTGAGCCACTTACTGAAGCACCCATAACACCACCAGCGATGTCAACACCATAAGCAGCATCATCTAATAATGAATTGCTTAAGTATAAAACATTAACATTCCATCCGCTGAATTCACCTCCCATGTTTAACCACATGTTAGTTTTTTCTTCAGCAACACCGTCAACTAATGTAGTTGCCGCATCGTTTCTTGAAGCATAACCTAAAGATACGTCAGCCATATCAAGGTCAAAACCTAAAGTAACACCATCCCAAGTGTTTCTGTTTGTACTCCAGTCGTTTGTACCAACTAAAGCACCTGATCCGTAGCTAAGAGCTTGACGTCCAACAGTCATTGAAGCCATTCCCATTAAATTAGCTGAAGCATATGCTTCGTAAACACTCATTGAAGCTTCACCACCACCTAAAGCTCTTTCGCCTAAGTTGTAGTTAAAGTCAGAACTAATGTGAATACCCCAGTCTGAACCACCCCAAGTAGCACCTAACGTTGCTCTTTGGTTTGTTAATCTGTAGTCTTCACCTCCAACAGCTTCACTCATATCCATTCTCGTTCTAGAATCTACATTCCAGTCCTGAGCAAAAGATACAGTTGTCATTAGTCCTAAAGCAAGGGCTAATACATTTCGTAAATTCTTTTTCATATTAAATTTATTTTTGGTTAATACGCTGCAAAGATAAAATACTTCTTCAATACCGACCTAATAAAAAGTGACCTTTTTTAACATATATGTGTTTGTATATCTCATAATTACCTGTAAATCATATATTTAAGGCTTGAAAAAATATTATTAAAATCAGTATTTTTTTTAAAAAAAACACTAAAAAAACCACTTTTTAATGAAAAAAGGTGATGTTACCCTTTATATCTTAGCCACTTCAATAGTTCTTTATAATTGATTTTTTTTCCATACATTAGTATTCCTGTACGATATATTTTGGCAGCTAGTTTGGTACTTAAAATAAATGATCCAACCAAAACCAAGATAGACAACAAAAGCTCCCAATCAGCAACGCCAAATGGGATTCTAACCATCATTATAATAGGTGAGGTCAAAGGAATAATACTCATCCAAAAAGCCAGCAAACTATCTGGATTTTCCATAATAGGTTGAATTAAAATAAAAGATAAAATTAATGGTATAGTAACTGGAAGAATGAACTGTTGACTATCTGCTTCAGCATCTACAGCAGATCCAACAGCTGCAAATAATGATCCATACATTAAATATCCACCCAAAAAGTAAAATAAAAATGCAAGCAATATTTCAACTAAATTTATATTGTTCAAATACATCAATCCTTCTAGCATCATGGATTGCATTTCAATTTCTTGAGAAGATTCTATTTCTGTAATGTTACCAAAATATCCTTGCACAATTAAAAATAATAGTGAAGTTAAACATATCCAAAGTACAAACTGTGTTAAGCCAATTAAGGATACACCAATAATTTTTCCCATCATTAGCTTAAAAGGTTTAACAGAGGAAATAATCACTTCAACAATTCTATTTGTTTTTTCCTCTATAATACTTCTCATAACCATAGTTCCATACATAAAAATAAAGATGTAAATTAATAGTCCAGAAATAAATCCAATTGCCATACTCAATTCGGTTTTTGACTTTTGACCTCTTCCATCTTCAGAAATTATTTGATTGGATACAACTACAGTAGTTTTTGCTTTCTCAAGTAAATTTATATCTATTCCTAATTTAACAAGATTTTCTTGCTCAATTTTTTTCTCAATTTGTGATTTGATTTCATTACTTACAGACAGACTAACTTGTTTATTAGATGATAAAATAATTTCATTTTCTTTTTTTTCTAACAATGCATAATACAACTCATCTTCAAAATTTAATTTCAAATCTGAAAAAAGACTAGCAGGTGTTACTACAAAGTTGATGTAATCGGTATTTTCTAACTTATTAAACAAATCAAAATCTTGTTCGGATACTGCAATTGTTCTCTCAGTTTGAGTTTGGTTTGTTAGATATATTGGTAAAAACATAACAAGTAACATCAGAAATGGTCCTAAAAATGTCATTACAATAAAAGATTTCTTTCTAATCCTAACAAGATACTCCCTTTTAATTATTAACCAAATTTTATCCATTTTGAACAGCTTTAATAAAAATACTTTCTACAGTTGGATTTTTTTTCTGAAATGAAACCACTTTATTTTTAGATATAATATCTTGCATAAAATTTTTGAAATTAATATCCTCATTAATCGATACGATATGCTTGTTTTTTTGGTGTAATTTAGTTTCGAATGAAAAGCTTGTTTCTAATTTCACATCATCTTCACAAATAATTTCGTACGAATTATCATAAAAGCTTGATTTAACTTCATTAATTGGTCCCTCTAGAATTGTTTTAGCGTCATTAATTAACCCGATATGAGTACAGATTTCCTCAACTGATTCCATTCGATGTGTTGAAAAGATTATCGTTGTACCATTTTTATGAAGCTCTAAAATTTCATGTTTAATTAACGATGCGTTTATTGGATCAAAGCCGCTAAAAGGTTCATCAAAGATTAGTAATTTTGGTTCATGAATTATAGCTGTAATAAATTGTATTTTTTGAGCCATTCCTTTACTTAGTTCCTCAACTCTTTTACTGAGAAGGCTTGTAATATTTAATTTATCAAACCAATAATTCAGTCTATTTTTTGCTTCATTATAAGGCATATCTTTAAGCTGAGCTAAATAAAGGCATTGCTCCTTAACATTCATTTTTTTGTAAAGCCCTCTTTCTTCAGGTAGATATCCAATATCTTTGATGTGATTTCGTTGTAATTTTTTGTTATCAAAAATTATTTCTCCACTGTCTTGAGCGGTAATTTGATTTATTATTCGCATTAAACTTGTTTTACCTGCCCCATTAGGACCAAGTAAACCATATATACTATTTTTTGGCACTGAAATATTTGCCTTTTTTAGTGCATAAAAGTCTCCATATTGTTTAACAATATCTTTTGCTTCTAGTAGCATAGATTTAATAATCAGTTAAACATTTCTTTTACTTTATCAAAAAACGATTTTTCATTTTTTGAAGGATCAGGTATAAAATTGTTTGATTTTTTAGATTTTTCAAAAAAATCTTTTTCTTCTTTAGTTAGTTCTTGTGGAGTCCAAATATTTATATGTACCAATAGATCACCAACACCATAGCTACTGACAGAAGGAAGTCCTTTATTTTTTAAACGAAGTATTTTACCACTTTGAATTCCGGAGTCAAGCTTGATTTTGACCTTACCATTAATGGTTGGAATTTCACATTCTGCCCCAAGTACCGCATCGGCAAAGCTAATGTAATGATCATAATGAACATTTTGTCCATCTCTTTTCAAAGTCGGGTGTTCTTCTATAGCAATTAATACAATTAAATCTCCATTTACTCCACCACTTGGAGCTGCGTTTCCTTTTCCGCTAACTTTTAGTTGCATTCCTTCTTCAACACCGGCAGGGATTTTAATACTAACAGTTTCTTCCTTTTTTATCATTCCATTACTATCAGTTCCTGATGGTTTTTTATCTACAATTTTACCAATACCATTACATGTCGGGCATGTGCTTGAAGTTTGCATCTGTCCAAGTATTGTGTTACTTACTCTAGTTACGCTTCCAGTCCCATTACACGTTTGGCATGTTTTATATGTTACCCCTTCAGCAACTATTAATCGTCTAACTTTGACTTTTTTGTCAACTCCGTTGGAAACGTCATTTAAGTTTAAAGAAAGCTTAATTCTAAGATTAGAACCTTTTAGAACTCTTCTACCACCACTACCACCAAAACCTCCAAACCCACCTCCACCAAAGATATCTCCAAACTGACTAAAAATATCTTCCATGTTCATACCGCCAAATCCTCCAGCACTACCTCCCATACCAGCGTGTCCGAACTGGTCATATCTTTGTCTTTTTTCAGAATTACTAAGTACTTCATATGCTTCTGCAGCTTCTTTAAATTTAGCTTCGGCTTCTTTATTATTAGGATTTTTATCAGGATGATATTTAATCGCCAGTTTTCGGTATGCTTTCTTTATTTCTTTAGAGTCAGCACTTTTTCCAACTCCTAAAACTTCATAATAATCTCTTTTTGACATATATATAAATATTAATTTCCTACTACTACTTTAGCGTATCTTATAATTTTTTCTCCAAGAAAATAGCCCTTTTCAATTACATCAATTATTTTTCCTTTCTGGTTCTTTTTTGGAGCTGGAACATTTGCTGTTGCTTCATGAAAATCGGTATCAAGTTCTTTTCCAATTGGACTTTCCATTTCTTTAAGGCCTTTTTTTTCTAGCTCTGCTTTTAATTGTTTATATATTAGTGTGGGCCCGTCACTATCAGAATAATTATTTGCTTTTATTGATCGTTCGAAGTTATCAAGTATTGGCAGTAACACTAACATTATATCTTTGTTAGCTGTGCTGTAAAGCTCTAGGCGTTCTTTAGCAGTTCTTTTTCTATAATTTTCAAATTCAGCAAATAACCGAAGATTTTTATCTTTTTCTAATTCAAGTTCTTTTTTAAAATTATTTTTTTTGCTAGCTTTTATTTTAGAACTTTTATTTTTTGTTGTTTTTTTTGTAGTCATATGCAATTTCTTTTAATCAAGTGATAATGCAATTATATTGCCACGATTTTTTAAAGACAATTTGTCAGTTAGCTTCTTTAAACTTAAGTTTTTTTTGAGATTGTAAAAAGTTTATTAATCTATTACCTTTTAAATTTTTAGCAATTATTATTCCATTTTTATCTATTAAAATATTTGATGGAATAGATTTTATATAGTAAGTTTTAGCAGCTTCAGATTCCCATCCTTTTAAATCGGACACATGATTTTTCCAAATTAGATTATCTTTTTTTATAGCTTCATACCATGCTTTGCTATTTTTGTCAAGTGATATACTGTAAATTTCAAATCCATTTCCATTTACAAACTCTTTGTTATTATAGTATTTATAAGCCAGTACTTTATTTGGATTTTCTCTTCTACAAGGTTTACACCACGATGCCCAAAAATCAATAAGTACTAATTTTCCTCGTAAATCAGACAATTTAATTTTTTCTTTATTGATGCCCGTTAATTCAATTTGAGAAACAGGTGACCCAATATCAAAACTTATGTTTTGTGATAAAAGTTGAACAGAGAAAATAATATTTAAAAAAAAGAAAATTTTTTTTTTCATTGTTAATTGATTCTTTCAATTTTAGCACCAATGCTATTTAATCTCTCATCAATTTTTTCATAACCTCTATCTATTTGTTCGACATTATGAATTGTACTTTCTCCGTCTGCAGCTAATGCAGCAATTAGAAGTGATACACCGGCTCTGATATCAGGTGAACTCATTGAAGAGGCTTTAAATTTTGCTTGTTGGTCTAATCCAATTACTGTTGCTCTGTGAGGGTCACATAAAATAATTTTAGCTCCCATATCAATTAATTTATCAACAAAAAATAATCTTGATTCAAACATTTTTTGATGTATTAAAACAGAACCTTTGGCCTGTGCAGCAACGACAACAATTATACTAAGTAAATCTGGTGTAAAACCTGGCCATGGTGCATCTGAAATAGTTAAAATCGATCCGTCAATAAAAGACTTTATTGTATAATTTTCTTGAGCGGGGATAAAAATATCATCTCCACGAAGTTCAAGTTTAATACCAAGTTTTTCAAATGTATTTGGAATAATTCCAAGATCTTTAAAAGAAACATTTTTTATGGTAATTTCTGATTTTGTAATAGCGGCCAGACCAATAAAAGAACCAATTTCAATCATATCTGGTAAAACCCGATGATTACAACCGTTTAGACTCGAAACGCCTTCAATTTCAAGAAGATTAGACCCAATACCTGAAATTTTAGCTCCCATTGCATTTAACATTTTGCATAATTGTTGTAAATAGGGTTCGCATGCGGCATTGTATATTGTTGTCTTTCCTTTAGCCATGCTAGCTGCCATAACAATATTAGCAGTTCCAGTAACTGATGCTTCTTCTAATAAGAGATTGTTTCCTTTTAAATTTTCACCTTCAACTTTATAGAACTCCTCTTTACTGTCATAAATAAATTGTGCTCCTAATTTTTCAAAGCCTGTGAAATGTGTGTCAAGGCGTCTTCTGCCAATTTTATCTCCACCTGGCTGTGGTATATATCCCTTACCAAATCTTGCTAATAAAGGTCCTACAATCATTATTGAACCTCTAATTTTACTACTTTTAATTTTGTATTCTTCAGATGATAGATAATCAACATCTACATTATTTGCTTTGAATCTGAATGTATTTTTTTTAATTTTTTCTACTTCAACGTTCAAGCTTTTTAGTAAATCTATTAAAACATTTACATCAAGAATGTTAGGTAAGTTTTCAATTATAACATCTTTTTCAGTTAGGAGCACTGCACATAATACTTGTAGAGCTTCATTCTTTGCTCCTTGTGGTGTAAGAGTTCCTTTTAATTTTGTTCCTCCTTTAACTTTGAAAACGGTCATTTATTTTTTCTTTTAAAATTTTTTCTTTTATGAAACTTCTTGTTATTTGAGTTTTGTCGAATTGATGATGAGCGAACAAACTCGAAATCATCACTTAACTTAAGTTGATCGTCCGATAATTGCTTTAAATGAAGTTTTATAATATTATTATCAACAGATCCTTGATTGAAAAGGATGTATGATTTTTTCATTTGATTTGCAATCATTCCAGTAAGAATTTCTTTTTCCACACCCTTTTTTTGTATAGCTACATCAATCATACTTGAAATTGTATTTCCATAGTATGAAAAGCGTATTTTATTTTTTGGGTAACTCATCCGTTTAGGTTTTTCTTTGAGTTTTTCAGCTTCAGGCTTAGGATATGGTGAGTCTAAATCTAGTTCGAAATTTGACATAATATGTAGATGATCCCATAGTTTATGAGAAAATTCTTTAACGTCTCTCAAATGTGGATTCATTTGACCCATAAACTTGATAATGGCGTCAACACATTTTTGCTGTTTGTCTTTATCTTTTAGTGTTAAAGCATGAGATATCATTTTTTGAACATGCCTACCATATTCAGGAATTGTCAATGATTCTCGTTTGGTATTATATTCCATGAAAAATATTTAGCACAAATGTAATAAAAGAGCATTAATATCAAATTAAAAAAAAAAAATAATATGTTGTTGCGGTAAAAATTTAAAATCCTAAAACAAGCATAAGCATGAAGTTTCTTGTTGCTTCAGGAAAATATCCAGCCATATTATAGCCTTCTTCACTATTTTTGGTAACATATTTTTCATAGGGTCTTGGATCATATTTATTGGAGATAAATCTATATATCCATGCGTTACTAACATATTCATTATCAAAAAGATTATTTATCCTAAAATATATTTTACTTGTTTTAAATAGCTTTGAGTTTAAATTATACTGCAATTGTAGATTGTGAGTTAAATAATCATCAAGCATTCTATCTTTTGATGAAGTATTATCAATAAACTGCTCTCCAACATATTTACTATTAAAGTCCAAAGATAAGTTTTCATCTAATTTATAGTTTAATTGAGTAGCCCAGATTATTCTTGGGGAGAAAGCTATATCAGTATTTTTGTAGTTGAAGATAAATTGTTCTATAGTATCAATTGGTAAATCTAATTCATTTAAATCTTTATTTTTCCAATCATAATCGTAATCCCAATTATCAACATACTCTATATATTCATTAATAATATTTTGACTTAATGTTAGATTAGCTTGTATCTGTAATTTATTAAATAATTTTTGTTTTCCTTCAATCTCAATTCCTCTTCGAAATGATTTATCAACATTAGATCTAGTGTATGCTCCTACATCATTAATCTGTCCGGTTAGAATTAATTGATTGTCATACTTCATATTATATAGATTTACAGAGAGACTTGTGTTGTTTTTTGCAAGTTTATAACCTAATTCTATATCATGTAGAGTTTCATGCTGTGGTCTTGAGTTTGGTGAACTCTCAACATAATCATCTCTATTTGGCTCTTTATTTCCAATTGAATAAGAAGCGTAGATTGAGTGATTATTATTTAATTTATGAAATATACCTGCTTTTGGATTATTAAAATCTAAAACAACATCTTGTTTTGCGATCTCCCCGTTACCATTAAATCCATCAAAAGAATACAATATTCTTTTATTTTGAATATCGAGCATTAAGTTAGTAGATTCGTTAAGTCTGTAGTCTGCCTTAACATAAAAATTACGATTGGATTTTTCCGCATNATTAAAATAGTATTGATGATTATAATTTGCATTACTTGCATATTTCATCCAAATAATATTTCCATAATGGTCTCCAGTATACCTGTTAAAAGCACCTCCAATGTTAAGGTCAATATCATTTANTTTATGTTTGAGTGAAAAAACTAGTCCGCTAAAGTCATTATTAAGCCATTTTCTNCGAATTAGNTCAGTANTTTTAATGNTATNNATCACCAAAAACTATATTTTCTAANCCATAATTAGAAAGTTCTTCACCCAATTTTTCTTGTTCATAATAACCTTCNCCATGCGTATGATGCAATGACACATTAAGTGAGCTATTTTCTTGAAGTTGTTTGCTGTAGTGAAGTTGGTAATGAGTTTGNGTATAATTGTCAACTTCATTTTCATAAGTGTANCTATTATACGTTCTATTAGANTCTAAATANCTTAATGGAACACCATNCCAAGCTTGATAAGTTCTTTCTTTNCCTGAAAAAATTATTCCTTTTAATANAGAATTATTATTNANGTANGTNGCTTGAAAATATGATGANTTTAAATCAGAGGTTGCTCTATCAATATAACCATCAGANATNATTTGTGAAACTCTTCCATCNANCATGAANGAATTNTTTAATAATCCAGTACCAAATTCAATATTATTTTTAAATGTAGAATAACTACCAATCATATTGCTTGTCACAGCATAAGGATTATATTTNATNTCATTNGTTTTCAAATTAATTGATGCTCCAAAAGCTGATGAGCCATTTGTTGAACTACCTACACCTCTTTGAATTTGTATNTTTTCNACAGAAGAAGAAAAATCTGGCATGTTAACCCACCATACTCCNTGGCTTTCAGCGTCATTTAAAGGGATTCCATTNATAGTAACATTTATNCTTGTTGGNTCNGTNCCTCTAATTCTAAAGGAAGTNTATCCAATTCCAGCNCCAGCATCAGANGTAGTGACAACCGAAGGGGTCATAGATATTATGTAAGGAAGGTCTTGTCCTANATTTNCTTTTTCTATCTCCTTTTTTTTCATTTCTGAAAATGATATTGGGCTTTCTTTTTTTGCTCTAACAGCTTCTACATTTACCTGCTCAAGTTCTTTATAAANAGATATACTATCGTTTTTTTGTTGAGCATTAGTTAGTACAGCTCCTAAAGTAAATACTAATAGAATTAATTTGACGCGCATTTTAAATATATTTTACAAGGGGATATTGAAATTCAACAACTCAACTAGTTCCCTTCCATGAATTACCAATGGCAGGTTCAATGGGTATAATCTCAGCTAAAAAGCACCCCCTTAAGTTAATTTCTGCAAATATANATGAATCTATGATTTGTAGCCAAATTCTNTGAGCTTAAATTTTGCATTTTCAAATCTATTTTGACCTTCAATTATATAATATGGAAATTGCAATTGATTCAGTTCATTTTTGTAAAGNTCAAACAATATATCTCTCTCGTTTTGATTTTCTCTTTGACCNTCCTGTATCCAACTTAAATCTCCTTTGCAGAGAAAATAAAATCTAGATTGATTTTTTTGTTCTTGTATTTTGTCAAGTATCCATTGATCACAATTATTATATTTNTAATTGCTCCAAATTTTAATTGTTATTAAATCAGTGTCNAGCAAAACTTTATTTCTTTCTGANTCTAACTGCTTNTTAGCTATTAAAGTCAAATCTTTTTTGACATATTTCCTGTTTAATTTTTCTAAATAGGATCTGGCAAACTCTTTGTTGGCTGGTAGTTTAAAGTATNTTTTAAGCTGATTACANAAAGTTGTTTTTCCACTACATTCGGGNCCAGTTAGAATAATTTTATTTTGCATTATGATTAAATCTTTTTGCCCAAGTAAAATAGCCATAAATTGCAATTATAGAATAAATTAAAAATAAAAGTCCTGTTAAGTAAAGNTCTCTACTNATATANAGTTGTATAGAAACAATATCGATTATAATCCAATAAATCCAATTTTCTAAGATTTTTTTAGCTACCATGAAAGTNCTCATAATNGAGAAAATTGTCGTAAATGAATCTATTAATGGGGAGNCAGCACTAGTNTATATTGTTAGATAATAACCTAANAAAAAGGTAAGNAACAAGCCAATTANTATTAATTTTATATGAGTTTTTGCATTAATGCTAATTATGTTTGTTTCATTTTTTTTATTCCAACTATAAAGGCCATAAAAAGCCATAAATAAATAAAANAGCTGTAGTCCGCTTTCAGCATATAATTTAGCATCGATACATATAAAAAAATACAGTAGAACACTTACAATTGCNGCATACCANCAAAAAATATTTTTTTTTGCAGCTAATAAAACATATATAANAGANAAAATAACAGCGCTAGCTTCTATAAAATTGTTTTGAATTANAATTAAAACNTCNCTCATTTAATTNNTAGTTAANTATGTAATTTTTACAATTTATTTTTGAAAAAATCTCATAGTATCAAATATTATGAACTGCATCGGAAATTTCTNNAATNAAATTGGAGTTTTTTTCGATNGCATTTCCAACAACAATAATATCAGCNCCAGCTTNACAACTTTTNCTAGCTTGATNAGCAGATTTAATNCCTCCTCCAATAATTAAAGGAANNTNAATGGATTTGCTNACNGTTTCAATCATTTTAAGNGAAACTGGATTNTCNGCNCCACTACCAGCATCCATAAAGATAAGTTTCAAGCCTAACATTTCACCTGCAATTGCAGTACANGCAGAAATTGCAGGTTTATTNGAAGGNATAGGTGTTGTATTACTAATNTATGATACAGTAGTTTGTTTNCCTCCATCNATTAGCATNTATCCNGTAGACATNACTTCTAGTGNAGATTGTTTTAAAATGGGNGCTGTTATTACTTGTTTGCCAATTAACATTTCTGCATTTCTTCCTGANATTAGTGANAGAAAAAGAATTCCATCCGCNTTNTGATTTATTTGCATTGTATTTCCTGGAAATAATATTACTGGAATTTTCGTTGTTTTCTTAATGGNAACTATGCAGTTATTTAAATTNTCATATGTGAGTAAACTACCACCCAAAAAGAAAAAATCTACTTTAGCAGNTTCTGCAGTTTTTATTGTTTTNAAAAGAGAATTTTNATCTTGCTTGTCTGGATCAATTAAAACAGAAAATAATTTTCTCTTTTGTTTTTTTGAAGCAAGTATGTGTGANTAGGNTTTCATAANTTAGTNTTCTTTCTACAAAGATACACTAAATAATGATTTTTAATTTGTANAAATTCTGCTAAAATCACCTNGTTTTTAAATTGAGCTTTAACAGTTCCTTTATTATTTACTTTAAAATTATNTACAATTATATCTTNTTTAAATGATATGTTTCCTTTCTCATACCATTTAAAAATNGCTTCTTTNAAACACCATATNATTAAAGCCTTTTTTTTNGTTAACAAAANTTGATTTTNANCACTAATAAATTTATTNGCAAGTTGTAATGGTTTGTTAGNAATCTCTTCAATATCGACACCNACATTTAAATCACTTATTATAACNCAAGNCANTTTTTTNGTATGTGAAATTGANATAAANTTATTTNCTAAAATAGGAGCNCCATAAANATTATAATTAATTTTTGANCCAGGTAATAATGTGTTANCTAAAATGTTNTTAATGAGAGCTTCTTTTGTTCTTTTNGTGCTTTTGTATTTTTTTGTAAATAANTTATTTGCNAATTNTTCTAANTCATCTACTGTTTCAGTTATTTCCCATATTCCAATTTGGAACTTTTCTTTNTTTATAATTTTAAATAATCCCATATTTATTATTGTTGCTAAGATAATAATTATACTTATCTTTGNACTCTTTAAAANTTTTATGGAAACAACAGNTATGAATTANAAAGTNAAAGATATTTCACTTTCTGATTGGGGAAGAAAAGAAATTAAGTTAGCAGAGGCTGAAATGCCAGGNTTAATGTCTATTAGAGAAGAATATGGNGAGTCANAACCTTTANAAGGTGCTNGAATTGCAGGATGNTTACATATGACGATACAGACTGCNGTTNTAATTGAAACTCTTATTCATCTAGGAGCNGAAGTATCGTGGTCATCNTGTAATATTTTTTCTACTCAAGATCAAGCTGCAGCGGCAATTGCNGCAACTGGAGTTCCNGTTTTTGCATGGAAAGGCATGAATGAAGATGAATTTGATTGGTGTATTGAGCAGACNTTANATGCATTTAAAGANGNNAANCCTCTNAANATGATTTTGGACGATGGNGGTGATTTAACTAACATGGTATTTGATAAGTATCCTCANTTGGTGAATGATATNANAGGNTTGTCTGAAGAAACNACAACTGGAGTTCANAGGCTTTATGAAAGNATGGANAANGGAACTTTATTGATGCCAGCTATAAATATTAATGATTCTGTTACAAAATCTAAATTTGATAATAAATATGGATGNAAAGAGTCTTTGGTNGATGCAATAAGGCGTTCAACTGACATTATGATGGCTGGAAAAGTAGCNGTTGTTGCTGGATATGGNGATGTTGGAAAAGGNTCTGCTGCTTCATTAAGAGGTGCTGGAGCTAGAGTTATAGTAACTGAAATTGATCCTATTTGNGCATTGCAAGCTGCTATGGANGGTTTTGCAGTAAAGAGATTAGATTCAGTNTGTGATAAAGTAGATATTGTTGTAACAACCACTGGTAATAAAGATATTGTTCAAGGTCATCACTTTACNAAAATGAAAGANAAAACNATTGTTTGTAATATTGGTCANTTTGATAATGAGATTGATGTTGCATGGTTAAATGAAAACTGGGGNCATACGAAAACTGAAATTAANCCACAAGTTGATATGTATTCAGTAAATGGAAATGATATCATATTGCTTGCNGAAGGAAGGTTAGTNAATNTAGGTTGTGCAACNGGTCATCCTTCTTTTGTTATGTCAAATTCGTTTACNAACCAAGTNTTAGCNCAAATTGANTTGTGGAANAANTNTAGTAATTATGAGAATAAAGTATATATGCTTCCAAAACATTTNGATGANAANGTTGCNAGGCTNCATTTAGAAAAAATTGGNGTCGAATTAGAGTCTTTGAGACAGGATCAGGCAGATTACATNGGTGTNAANNTTGAAGGNCCATATAAGCCAGAATTATTATCGNTACTAATTATATATTCTNAAAATTTGNCCATTNGTTAAACAATNATANTGTTTTAATGGTGCTATTGCTGGCTTATTTATTGCGTTCCCATTTTGATCTAGNAAAAAAGCTGAAGTNCAGCATTTNCAANATGCTATTCCNCTACTTATNGANTCAATANANGAACATTCANTGCAAGATTGATANNTACAGATTCTATCAAANGCTNTAAACTCGTTGTTTNNCATATGGTANATAATAATNCCAGCATTTCCTCCTTCAANGAATTTNTANCTTCCGTTNANTTGTANNTCTTCAAATTCTTCATCTGTTANTGTTANTANTTTGTTCACATANACATCATCAACATAGCATTCTTTNTTGTCNCAAGAATTANTNNAAAANATAATTAATATTANAAGNAATTTTTTCATGAGCGNAAAGTATAAAAATAAATGATTTNTNACNTATTTAATCTATCAAAATAATTTATATATTTACAGNCTTTTAGAAAATAAAACAAATCAAACATNGCTATGTTTAGAAAATTATACTTATCNCTTATCTTTTCNTTAGTTTCTATTNTTTCTTNTGCACAANCAGGAACTCTNAANGGAGTAATTACAAATACTTTAACTGGTGAGCCTATNCCATTTGCAAATTTAATTATTGAAAAAAATGGTAATCAANCAGGCGGTACTGCAACTGATTTNGATGGTAATTATACAATNAAGCCAGTTGANCCTGGAACNTATTCNATNAAAGTNACATGTGTTGGTTTTGGAGCAGTTGAANTNACAGGAGTAATAGTTTCTGCTAATAAAATTACATTTCAAGATGTTAANCTTCAAGAAGGGATAGCTATTGGAGAAATAAAAATTATTGAATATAAAAAACCNTTATTAGATCAAGATAATTTATCTGGNGAAACTAAAACNTCNGAAGAAATCGTAGCANTACCAACNAGAAGTGTTGCTTCAGTTGCAGCAAGCACNGCTGGAATTTATCAGCAAGATGAAGGAGANGATGTAAATATTAGAGGATCAAGAGATAATGCAACAACATATTATATTGATGGAATAAAGGTNAGAGGAGCNAAATCTGTTCCAACATCTGGNATNGAACAAATNACTGTTGTGACAGGAGGTTTAAGTGCTCAGTANGGNGATGCAACTGGNGGNATAATTTCNATTACAACAAAAGGNCCNTCAAATAAAACNTTTGGNGCNNTAGAATATGAAACTTCTTCTTTNTTTGATAATTATAATTACAATNTGTTAGGNTGGACNCTATCTGGNCCAATTTTAAAGAAAAGAGATAAAGATGGNAAAAAGGGTAGNTCAGTTATNGGNTANTTNCTNTCTGGAGAACTTAGATCNGTAGANGANAATGANCCTTCTGCAATTGGNATTTGGAAAGTTAAAGATAGTAAGTTACAGGATTTACAAAANAANCCNCTACANTTTTATGAAGANGGAGGAATNAAAGCNAGAGCNACATTTTTAGATGAAGATGANTTTGAAAATGTTCAAGCTAAGATGAATGCAGATGANAAAAGAATTACATTNTCTGGAAAACTAGATTTTAAACCTGCAAANAATACCTTTNTATCNCTTGGNGGNTCATATTTTGCCAAGGGAAGCAATGATTACTCTAGAAANAACTCAATGATGAATTGGGAAAATAATAGATATTCAACTGAAAANACATATCGATTTTTTGGTAAATTGACTCAAAAGTTTGGTNCTGATGCATNAGATCAAGANAAGAANANATCAACAATTAAAAATATTTTCTTNACNATTCAAGGGGATTACACTAACTACAGTAGAACATTTAGTGANCCAGANAATAGNGATGAGTTNTTTAAGTATGGATATGTTGGTAAATTTAACACTTACAAGGCNCCAATATATGAAAATGGAGTTGCNTTTGACCCAGTTGATTCAATTTCATATGAAGGTCAAATATTATCAGGATTTTCTGATACATTATTGACATTTGATCCTTCNAANCTAAATCCATCTCTTGTAAATTATACTAATTCTTACTATGATTTATTTTCACAAGAGTTTTTAACTTCATATTCTCTTGGNGGTGCATATGGTGCAGATGGTGTAATTAGGACTCAAGATGATTTACGTGGTATAGGATTACTAAATGGTGAAAGCCCNGCTTCAGTTTATTCACTATACGCTAATAATGGAGATTGGTATCCATATTTTGCAAAAGATAAAAANACACAAACATCNTTNAANGCNTCNGGTTCAGCGGATATTGGATCTCANGAGTTTTCTTTTGGATTTGAATTTGAACAAAGANANGATTCATATTGGCAATTTAATGGNTTTAGAAATATTTGGCAGCTGATGAGACAACAGACAAATAAGCATATTTTAGAACTTGATTTATCTNATCCAATNCCTGTGGNATCTAATGGTATATATCAAGATACNGTAAATTATCCTCGTCTTGTTATTGAAGATGAACAATCATNTTTTGANAAAANNTTAAGAGCTAAATTAATAGCTCAACAGGAATTAGATATATATGGAAATCCAATTAAAGATGATACATGGATTGATGTTGACGCATATGGNCCATCATTTTTTTCATTAGATATGTTTAGCCCTGANGAGTTATTAAATAANAGTTCAGAATATGTGTTGTATTATGGATATGATATATATGGTAATAAGCTATCAACNGTACCTACNTTAAAAGAGTTTTTTGAAGGTGTAGNTGATGNTANNGGNGAAAAAACAAGAAAAATNGCNCCNTTNCAACCNATCTANACTGCNGGNTACATACAAGATAAATTTGCNATNGAAGATCTTATTTTCAATGTAGGTTTACGAATTGATCGTTATGATGCAAATCAAAAAGTNTTAAAAGATAAGTATTTATTNTATCCAGCATATACNGTTGATACAGATTTGTCTGCNTCAGATGTTATATCNACAACNGATCACCCATCTAATATTGGCGNTAATTANGTTGTTTATGTAGATGATGTAGCTAATCCNTCNACAATTGTTGGGTATAGAAATGGNGATGATTGGTATGATTCAGGAGGAAGAAAAATTTCTGACCCTACATTATTATCTGAAGCAGCTGGAGGNTCAATTGCTCCNTATTTAGGACCTACTGTAGCATCTGATGCATTAAATAATAATATTTCGGCGGATGNTNCATTTGAAGATTATACNCCTGAAATTATTTTTATGCCAAGAATTGCTTTTTCATTTCCTATTTCAGANGAAGCNCAATTTTTTGCTCACTATGACGTGTTAACACAAAGACCACCTGGATACAATAGATTAGATCCAGTTGGTTATTTNTTTTTGGCAAATGATGTTGGTGCTACTTTAAATAATCCAGACTTAAAACCAGAAANAACAATCGACTATGAATTAGGTTTTGCTAAAACACTGTCTTTAAAGTCTGCACTTAAGATATCTGCATTTTATAAAGAGTTAAGAGATATGATTACTAAGATAAATGTTATNTCTGCATATCCGCAGCAGTATTANACATTTGGTAATTTAGATTTTGGTACAGTGAAAGGAATGTCAATAAGTTACGATTTGAGAAGAACAAATAATGTACAACTTACAGCTAATTATACTTTACAATTTGCNGATGGTACAGGATCAGAGACTGACGGAAGTATAAATCTTGTAGAAACTGGTCAGCCTAATCTTAGAACAACAATTCCATTAGATTTTGATCAAAGGCATGCACTATCAGCATCTGTTGATTATAGATATGGTTCTGGAAAGGANTANAATGGACCTATATGGTTTGGTGCTAAAATTTTTGAAAACAGNGGAGCNAACNTTAGATTAGATGCTGGNTCTGGAACACCATATTCAAGACAATCAAATATNACACAAGAAGCNGCATTNGGAATAAATGATAGATCAACGTTAAGTGGAAGTTTAAATGGTTCTCGACTACCATGGCAGTTTAAGATGTCTGCAAAAATTAATAAAGAATTTGAAATAAAGTGGAGTGATAAAAAATCTTCTTTCGTAAATGTCTATTTACAAGTTCAAAACTTATTAAATGCAAAAAATGTAATTTCAGTTTATAGGGCTACTGGAAACCCTGAAGACGATGGATATTTAACAGCATCGGCATCACAAAATGCTATTAATGCTCAGAATGATCCAGAGGCTTTTCGAACATTGTATACAATGAAAGTTAATAATCCTTCAAATTATGCTCTTCCTNGAATGTTTAGAGCAGGCTTAAGTATTGAATTTTAATTTATGTTAATTATGAACAGAAAATATATATATAGTTTATCTTTAATNCTATTATCATCTTCGTTAATAGCAAAAGAGAATATTTATTCTCCAGCAACCACAGTTATNAATACNAGAGTTGCATCTGGATGTGCACCNTCAATAACTAAAACTGACTTAGATGTTAATAATGTTAGAACCACTATAATGGGTGCCGGAGANATGTGGTGGGATCTCAGTGATGCCCAATATGAGATTCCTAAAGGNAGTAATAAAAACTCAATGTTTGCTGGAGCACTTTGGATTGGTGGTGTTGATGATGGAGGTAACTTAAAGGTAGCNGCAATGACATANAGNCAAGGTGGTAATGATTTTTGGACAGGACCACTAGATGAAACTACTGCTACAATTGATGAGCAGACTTGTGTAGACTGGGATAAGCATTTNAAAATGACTAGAGCTGAAGTTGAAGATCACAAAGCCCGAATAGGAATTGATCCAACNTATCAAATTCCAACGTCCATAGAAGAATGGCCAGCAAAAGGTAATTTNTTTCCACCAGTNAATGGTGCGATGAGAGATTTAGCNCCNTTTAAGGACGTNGANGGNAATGGAATATATAACCCTAGTGCTGGAGATTATCCAGATTATAATNTTACAGGNAATGATACTACCTCAGAGCTTTATGGTGATGAGACANTATGGTGGGTATTTAATGATAAAGGAAATATTCATACTGAAAGTGAGGCTGATCCCTTGGGTCTTGAAATTCATGCACAAGCATTTGGTTTTGCTGCAGATAACGAGTTAAATGACATGACATTTTATAACTACAAGATAATTAATAGATCAACGCAGCCNTTAAATGAAACCTATTTTGGNCAATGGGTAGATCCTGATTTAGGTTATTATTTGGACGATTATGTAGGATGTGATGTTTCAAAAGGATTAGGATTTTGTTANAATGGAGACGCTGAAGATGAAGGAGCTCAAGGNTATGGATTTAATCCACCNGCTATAGGAGTAGACTTTTTTCAGGGTCCTATAGCAGATCCTAACGANGGAATTGATAATGATAGAGATGGTCAAATTGATGAGCCAAATGAAGAAATTATAATGTCAAAATTTGTATATTATAATAATGACTTTACAGTTATTGGAAATCCTTCNGAAGGTATACATTTTTATAATTANTTAAGAGGAATTTGGAAAGACAATGTTCCAATGACNTATGGAGGTGANGGACATGGAAGTGGAAATGGAGCAACAACTGATTTGTGTAACTTTATGTTTCCAGGAACAACTGATCCTGACTTTCCAGGNCAAGAGTGGACTGAAGTTACTGCTGGNAATATTCCTGCAGANAGGAGGTTTTTGCAATCTGCTGGTCCTTTTACNTTACAGCCTGGGGCTGTAAATGAAATTACAACTGGTGTNGTTTGGGCGAGAGCAAAATCTGGTGGACAAACTGCATCTATTAANTTAGTTAAGGTTTTCGANATTGAAGCTCAAGCATTATTTAATTCAAACTTCAANATTTTNAATGGCCCTGATGCACCTGATTTAGAAATTACTGAACTTGATCGAGAACTAATAATTACATTGTCTAATGNAGTAACATCAAATAATATTGATGAATNNTATTCTGAAAAAGACCCATATATTTTTCAACCAAGTAATTTGAGTAATGATACTACAGCTAATTTTAAGTTTCAAGGATATTTAGTTTATCAACTAAAAAACGAAACCGTTTCACAAACCGATTTAGATGATCCAGATTTAGCTAGACTAATTTTTAGATGTGATAAAAAAGATGGCGTNAAAGAGATTGTAAATCACTACAAAGACGAAGAATTGGGGGTTTGGACTCCAGTTGTGGAGGTATCAGGAGTCTTAAATGATGGTGTGCAAGGTGGAATTGATGAAGGTACAAAATATTCTTTTCAGGTTACAGAAGATAGATTTGCNCTNGGAAATACAAGACTTGTTAATCACAAAACATATCATTTTATGGCCGTTGCTTANGGCTTTAATCCGGCTGAAATAAATATTAACCCATATGATCCTAATTCANCTGGNTATGACGGNAAAAACCAACCNTTTATAAGGGGNAGAAGAAATATTAAACCTGNATCTGGAATACCACATATNACAGATCATGAAAATGGTGGTATGATATTAAATTCATCCTACGGNGATGGAGTNAAAATTACAAGAGTTGAAGGTTCAGGAAATGGTGGNGGTAATTTAGAANTCACTCAAAATACCATTGAAAATATTTTATCAAATTCAGATCAAAGAAGTTTATATCCAACATATGAAGCAGGTCATGGNCCTATTTCTGTTTCCGTTGTTGATCCTACTAAAATTGAGAAGGGTAGTTATATATTANAGCTTGANGAACCTNTACTNAATAATNCNAATTCAATNACATCNTATTCTAAGNTGGACATTACNAGATTCAANNTCTGGNGATATANTTGCNACTTCNANTGATGATATTTTGTTAGGAAAAGAAATTTTTNTNTCACCTTTAGGGCTTAATATAAAAGTAAAACAGTCTCAAAANCCTGGAACTGACCCATTGACATATGATAATAATGGTTTTATNTCNGGAAATATTGAGTTTGAAGAAACATCNGANAGATGGCTCACNGGNNTTCCAGATGTNGATGATGAAGGNGGCTTTTTTAGCTTGTGGGGTNTAAATTGGATTAGATCAGGNTCATATGATGGAAGTAATAGNACTTTAGGAGCACCTCTNGGNGANTATAANANTACAGATGATCCTAATGGNATCTATGAAACTGCCGTTCAACAATCCNTAACGGTTTCTTACACAAATGTCCCATTCGTTGGNGAGATTTCATTTGAAGCTNCTGGTGGAACNTGGGCNCCGTATAGATTTGCATCATATTTTCAGGANGGTCCAGGTATAAGTAGTACTGTAACAAATCAGTCTAAAATTACTAAGTTGAATTCAGTTGATATAGTATTTACTTCTGATAAATCAAAGTGGACAAGATCTTGTGTTGTTGAAGCTCAAGATGACCCTAACTTATCTATATTAGGACAAACAAAGATGGGANTAAGACAAAGNCCTTCTGTCGATAANGANGGTAATCCTGATAATTCTGGTACTATGGGAATGGGATGGTTTCCTGGATATGCAATTGATTTAGANACAGGAGAGAGGTTAAATATNATTTTTTCTGAAGACTCATGGTTNACTTCTGAAAATGGTAATGATATGATGTGGAATCCAACTTCAAATATTGTTACNTCAGAGTTCCCTAGTTTAGATCAATCTACAGGNACAGCAGTTTTTTCNGGNGGTAGCTATTTACTTGGTGGAAAACACTATATATATGTAGTTAATGGTAAAAACTGGGTGAAAGGAACAGAGGATTATATCAATGGTAATTNTGATGATGTAGATGATTCACCAAGTTACGATAATGGTCAGTGGATATATAATAAATTATTAGATGACCAAACAGGTGTAGGAAAATGGAGAGTTTTNCAAAATGTTACNTGGGTTGGTTTACCTTTGTTAACACAGGGTCGTACATTGTTATCAAATCAAGCCACTGTCAAATTAAGAGTNACAAAACCATATAGACAATATGAAACCGTTNCTGCAGATAAAATATTTGATAAGAACACNTCGTTAAATATAGGTTCTACTTATGTAGTAGCCTATGGAAATGAAACACCGCCATTAATATCATCATGGGGAGGTCAATCAATAACACANGACGGTAACACNTATGAACCTGGAATGATATTTACNGCTTCGTCTTCNTCATTNAATGGTAGTTCTAAAGCAAGAGTAATTGANCATAATAGNATTAATTCATTTAATCCAACATATAGCTTTAATACTAATGAAATATATGCNGAAAAACAGAAGCTTATCGCCTCTGAAAGTAGNATTAAAGANATAAATGTTGTACCTAACCCNTATTATGGTTATTCAAGTTATGAAACAAATCAAATAGATAATAGAGTTAAGGTTACGAATTTGCCTGAAAAAGCAACTATTTCTATNTATACTGTTAGTGGTACATTAGTTAAAACAATNAAGAAAGATGATAATTTNGCTTCTATTGATTGGGATTTAAAAAATGATTATGGTATTCCTGTAGCGAGTGGATTGTATGTTTTTCATGTTAGAACATCATTATGGGATGAAGGTAAGCAAGAGATGATAGAAAAGGATAAAGTAATAAAGTGGTTTGGNGCACTGAGGCCNGTTGACTTAGATACTTTTTAANATTATAGAAAAAAATTAATTAATATGACAAAAATTAATAACTCGATTAAAGCAATATTAGTTATANTATTAGCANTATTAACTGTTAATCCAATATATGCTGGAAANCCACAAAGAGCTGGTCAGGCTGGTGCTTCAGAATTATTAATTAATCCTTGGTCAAGAAGTTCTGGTCNTGGTGGATCTAATGCTGCGGGAATNCATGGANTNGAAGCTGTNTATTTAAATGTTGCTGGATTAGCATTTACTGAAAAAACAGAATTAATATTTTCNCAAACATCGTGGTTACANTATGGNTCAAANATGTTTAGTGCNAATGATGCNGTTAGTAATATNAGTTCNTTTGGTTTTGCTCAAAAANTNGGTGAATCAGGAACAGTTGCAATGTCAGTTATGAGTATGGATTTTGGNGAAATAGAAATAACAACNACTGATNTNCCAGATGGAGGTATNGGAACNTATTCACCAAGATTTATGAATATTGNNATGTCTTATGCTCATNTNTTTTCNAATAGCATATATGGTGGNTTTACAGTNAAAATGATTTCNGAACAAATTTCAAATTTAGGTGCAACNGGNGTAGCNCTTGATGCTGGNATNCAATATGTNACTGGNNAAAAAGATAATTTNCAATTTGGTATNGCNTTAAAAAANATAGGTCCTAGAATGTCTTTTTCNGGAGATGGTTTATCATTNAGAGGAATNGTAGGAGATGATGATGATTANAAAATGACTGTNGAGCAACGTTCNGCTGANTTTGAATTNCCNGCNCTTTTAAATATGGGTATNTCNTATGATTTAAATATTTTAAGACATAGAGTTACTGGCTCTGGAACTTTTACTTCTAACTCATTTCAAAAAGATCAAATAAGAATTGGAGGAGAGTATTCTTACAGAGAGATGTTTATGATTAGAACTGGTTATGTGTTTGAAGAAGGAATCACTTCATCAGAAAATAGAACAACTGCACTTAGAGGTCCTGTTGCAGGTTTTACTATTGAACTTCCAATGACAAGTGGTGGAACAACATTTGGTCTAGATTATTCATATAGGCATACAGACCCTTTTCAAGGATCTCATAGTATTGGTGCTAGAATAAATTTATAAATTATACATAATAATAAGTAGTATATGGATAATAAAATTATATATTTATCAGAGCAAGGTTTCAATGATTTAAAAAATGAGTTAAATCATTTAATTACTGTCGAACGTCCAAATATTATAAAACAAATTGCGGAAGCTAGAGATAAGGGCGATCTTTCTGAAAATGCAGAATATGATGCTGCAAAAGAGGCACAAGGATTGTTAGAAGCTAAAATATCAAAACTTGAACTTGACTTGAGTAATGCAAGAATTTTAGACGAGTCAAATGTAGATACTTCAACTGTTCGATTATTAACTCATGTTACAATAGAAAATCTTGAGAACTCAATGCAAATGAGCTACATAATAGTTTCAGAATCAGAAGCAGATATAACAGCAAAAAAAATATCATCATCTTCTCCTATTGGAAAAGGTTTACTTGGAAAAAAAGAAGGAGATATTGTTGATATAAATGTACCAAATGGAACTGTAAAGTTTAAAATAATTTCGATTAAGACTAGCTAATTATGTCTATCTTCTCGAAAATTGTAAGTGGAGAGATATTATCTTATAAAATTTATGAAGATAGTAATCATTTAGCATTTCTTGATATTTTTCCAATAAGTAAAGGGCATGTTTTAGTTATTCCAAAAAAAGAAATTGACTATGTTTTTGANATGANNNANNNAGAATATANTCAGTTATTANTATTTGCNAANAAAANNTCTTTAGCNATTAAAAAAGTAATTAATTGTAANNGNGTNTCATTAAATATNGTTGGCTTNGATGTNCCGCATGTTCATATNCATTTNATACCGNTNAATTCAATATCAGATTTAAATTTTGAAAANNAAAAATTAANTTTTTCTGAAGAAGAATTTAAAGAAATTGCTNCATCAATTAGAGAAGCTATTTAATTTTATNAGGATTANTNTTAANAAAACTACTCCAATTAGAATAGTTACTTGAACTATTTAGAGTTTTGTTTTGGTAAAAATGACATAGNGCAGCAGCTAGACCATCAGANGCNTCTANATTTTTTGGCATATCTTTAATATTTAGAATTGATTTGAGCATNCCTGAAACTTGTTCTTTTGATGCATTACCATTTCCAGTTATTGCCATTTTTATTTTTTTAGGAGCATATTCAAAAATAGGAATATTNCTATATAGNGATGCCGCCATAGCAACTCCNTGTGCTCTGCCTAANTTTAACATTGATTGTANATTTTTNCCATAAAATGGAGCTTCAATTGCTACTTCGTNAGGTTTATANTCATCTACTAAATTTAATATTCTTGAGAATATTTTTTTTAGTTTTTCTTCGTGAGATTGTAATTTNGATAAATGAATAACACCCATTTTTATTAAAGAAATATTCTTTTCCTTAATATGAATTAGACCATAACCTAAAAGACTTGTTCCAGGATCAATTCCTAGAATTATTTTATCAGTTTGCAATTCTTATTTTGTATAATTGTATTACAAATNTAAGCAATGATAAGTAAAAAAACTATCAGCTTTATACTAAAAATTGGTATTGTCTTTTTTTCTATATATTTTTTGTACGTTCAATTTATATTAAAAATTGAGGATAATCAAGTAAATAGTTTNAGCNTTTTTAGAACTATAAATTCNAACATATTTNCCTTTTTTTTAGTTTTTTTTATGATGTTTCTAAATTGGATTATCGAAGCTTTTAAATGGANGTTATTGATAAAAAAAGTTGAGGACATTTCAATTTGGACATCTGTNAGAGCAGTTTTTTCAGGAATTACTGTATCTACATTTACACCTAATAGAGTAGGCGAATATGGTGGCAGAATATTTTGNCTTTCTAAAGCAGATAGGTTTCAGTCAATTTTAATAACAGTTATTGGATCTGTTGGACAATTAACAACTACAGTTTTTTTTGGTCTTTTTGGTCTTATGTTCTTNCCAAATTATTTACCTGAAATATTAGACTATAATTTTTTCCGTCNNNTNNCATATAAACTTTGTATTATTTGCATNTGTTTTTTGAATCTATNTTTAGTGTTAATTTTTTTAAAAACTTCATATCTAACAAAATTATTATCTCATTTTAAATTTTTAAATAGATTCAAAGAATATATTGATGTATTTTCATTTTATAGTNTCAAAGAATTATTTTATGTTTTTCTATTAAGTAATTTTAGATATTTAGTTTTTACTACTCAATTTTTTATCTTGCTAAATACTTTTGATAATGATATTTTATATTTNGAAGCNATACCTTTGATTACAATNATGCTTTTATTTGTATCAATTATACCAACAATAGTTTTNACNGAGCTAAGNGTTAGAGGTTCAGTTGCAGTTTTTTTATTTGGAATGATTACTTCAAATACAATTGCAGTATTTTCCGCAACATTTNTTATGTGGATAATAAATTTTGTNTTTCCAGCTTTAATTGGAACAGTTTTTGTTTTCTCATTAAANTTCTTTAGAAGATGATNTTTAATTTTATTATATTAATTCTTNTTACATATTGTTTTTTAATATTATCATTTACTTTTGGATGGTATAAAAATAAAAGTTCAANAAATANTCAAAGAAAAAAACATGTCAGTATCATNATAGCTGNTCGAAATGAAGAAGATAATATTGATGNAATTATNAATAATTTTAATTNTCAAAATTATCCAAAAGANAAGATAGAATTAATAATTATAGATGATCATTCAACAGACATGACATCAANAAAAGCAAATAAGTTNAAGCAGAATAATATAAAAGTACTTTTACTTCCTGATNATTTATANGGTAAAAAACAAGCAATTGATTTTGGATTACANTATGCTGTTGGAGATATTATTTTAACAACTGANGCAGATTGTAGTTTTGAAANAAATTGGGTTAATACAATGTCNTCTTATTTTGCTGATAAAAATGTGAANTTAGTTGCTGGACCAGTAACATATTCTTCAAATGAATCTTTTTTTCAAAAGTTTCAATCATTGGAATTTTATTCTTTAATTTCNTGTGGTGCCGGNGCAATAGGTATACAAAAACCGATTTTTTGTAATGCTGCTAATATGGCTTACAGTAAAGATGTTATANAAATTTTCAATCGAGTTTCTGANTCAAAAATAGCTAGTGGNGATGATGTTTTTTTATTACACTATTTAAAAAAGNCAAATACTAATGCAATTAAGTTTGCNCTAGACGAGAAAGCTNTTGTGNCAACATCAAGTAAAGAAAATATTTCTGATTTTTTAAACCAAAGAAAAAGATGGACTGCCAAAAGTGCGANCTATGATGATCTATTTACTTTATTTGTTTCTATTTTAGTTTTATTAGTTAATTTTTCATTTATATATGTTTTATTTGATTCATTATTTACATATAATTATAACTTTTTATTTTTATTTTTTGCAATGAAATTTATTTGTGATTATTTAATTTTAAAACCTGCTTTAATATTTTTTAAAAAAGAAAGTTTAACTAAATGGATATTGGTGTTCGAGTTTTTTTACTCTTTTTATGTAATTTTTATTGTTGTAATGTCTTTCACTACTAAATTTAAATGGAAGGACAGAATTTATAAAAAATAAATGTCAAGTAATTCATTAAATAAAATAGCATGGAATAAGTTTAGAAAAAATAATCTTTCTTTATTTTCTTTAGTTTTTATATCATTTCTAATTTTTTTAGCTGTATTTGCCTATTTATTTATTCCTGATAAAACTCCAATGGCTAATCAAATGTATTTAGAATTAGCACTGAAGAAACCTGGAACAAAAATTTCTTTTATTCAAGTACCACAAAAAAATGAAATAAAGTCAGATTTTTTTTCTGATATTTTTTTTGGAGCGCCCTTAAAGTATACTAGAATACCAATTGATAGTATTAGCAATATTAAAGGTGCCCCATCATATTATAAATACAATTCACAATTAAAAAATAAATTACCTGATAATTATACAATTACAGAGTCAATATTTTGGTTTGGAACAGATAGATTCGGCAGAGATTTGTTAAGTCGATTAATTTATGGTATCAGAATTTCTTTATCAGTTGGATTTATATCTGTTATCATATCATTAATTATTGGTATTCATTTGGGACTTTTAGCAGGCTATTATAGAGGAATGATTGACAGTATTATTATGTGGCTTGTTAATGTTGTCTGGTCAATACCAACACTTTTAATGGTAATTGCAATTACACTATCCCTTGGTAAAGGATTTTGGCAAATTTTCATTGCAGTTGGATTAACAATGTGGGTAGAAGTTGCTCGTGTAGTGAGAGGTCAAGTTATATCAGCTAGAGAATTAGAATATGTACAAGCAGGTAAAATTTTAGGTTTTAATTCTTTTAGAATAATGTTTAAACATATAATGCCTAATATAATAGGTCCTGTTATAGTTATATCTGCTGCAAATTTTGCTTCAGCCATATTGATAGAAGCTGGTTTATCTTTTTTAGGAATAGGTGTTCAACCTCCAATGCCCTCATGGGGAGGGATGATAAAAGATCATTATGCATACATAATAATGGACAAAGCATATTTAGCTTTATTACCTGGACTGTTTATCATGTTAACAGTTTTGTCATTTATGCTTTTAGGAAATGGAATTAGAGATGCATTTGATGTTAAAAATTGATGTTTAATTATTTTTTTGAAATATTATGGAATTATTTTTTTCTGCTTTAATTATTTTTTGTTTGCGATTGGCTGATCAAAGTTTAGGTACTATGAGAAACTTGTTAGTTAACAAAAACAAACCTCTTCCAGCAGCATTAATCGGACTTATAGAATCTGCTATTTGGGTCTTAGCAGTTTCTGAGGTTATAAAAGATATTTATGATCCTTTTTTAATAGGAGCATATGCATTTGGTTTTGCAGCTGGAACTATAATAGGCTCATATATAGAAAATATTTTAGCAGTAGGGAATGTAGTCATTAGAGTATTTTGCCCAGCTGATTCGCCATCAATTGCTAATACTTTACGAGAATATGGTTATGGAGTAACTGTATTAAATGGAGAGGGAAGAGATGGGGCGGTTAATATTTATTGGTGTGTTGTGCCAAGAAGAAAAGAGAAAGAAGTTTTAAGTTTAATTTCAGAAATTAATCCAAATACATATATAACCAAAGATGCATCATATCCAATTTCAATGTCTAAATAATATTTAAATTGTGAAATATAATTTATTTATACTTATTTTTTTTAGTATTTTCTTTTACACATGCGATCAAGAAATTGATTTTGCATATTCAAACACAGATTCTTTTGTTGTAGTTGAAGGTCTCATTGAAGCTGAAAAACCATCCTATGTAATTCTGACAAGAAGCGAACATTTTTTTGCAAGCATAGATGAAAATACTATTAATAATCTCTTTATTTCTGATGCCGATGTATCTGTTATTAGAGATGATGGTATTAGACACAAGTTAATGTTGGTTAATGATGATGTTATTGATATGATAAATACATTATTTCCAAATCTGGAATATACAATTCCAATTAACAATTTTTATATCGATACAAATTCAAATTATAAAGATTTTAGTCAGCCAGGTCATTCATATAGATTAGAGGTTGACTGGGAGGGTGAAATAATTTCTGCAACTACTACAATTCCAAACTCTACAGTTTTTGATAGTTTGTGGTGTGAGTGTGATCAATGGTTTGAAGATTATAAATGTTATTTGTGGACGAACATAAACGATCCTGACACTATTGGAAATAATCTTTTTTTTCAGTACAAAAGAATTGAAAATAGTAGCAATATTGATGATAGATTTAGAATATGTGCACGTTTTTTAAGAAACGATCATTTATATAATGGACTTTCTTTTTCTACTTTCTTTGCAAGGTCTGGTCAGGTTGTAGATGAAGAAGGAGATGGACCATTACTACCTTTTTATGCAAAAAGAAATATCGATGGAGTAGAATACGAACGTGATGTTGTATTGTTTAAAATATCAGAAGTTGATTATGCTACCTATAATTTTTTGCGTACAAGAAAATTACAACAAGAGATGGATAATAATCCTTTTGTTCAGACAACAAATTTAATTAGTAATATAAATGGTGGACTTGGAATTTGGTCTGGATATAACTCAACCTATTATAAAATACCGATAGTAAAGGATACGGTAATAAAAGAAAAGTATGAGCCTGAGCTATTTGAGATTTTTTAATTATCTCTATCGAAAGTATATTTCATTATAATAAGTTTGTATTTAAGTTTATTAAAAAATCAACAACACACTAATAAATATTATTATTCCTATTAAAAACAACTTGATTGTGTAAGGTAAAATTTCAGATGCTTTGAGACCTGTTATTCCAAGAAGAGGTAAGGCCCAAAAAGGCTGAAGCATATTAGTTATTTGGTCTCCATAAGATAAAGCCATTATACTTTTTGGAATATTTGCAGCTAATTGATTAGCAGCTTCAATAATTATTGGCCCCTGAACTGCCCACTGACCTCCACCACTTGGAACAAAAATATTTATTATGCCAGCGCTAAGAAAAGTAAAAATAGGAAAAGTAGTTTCATTAGATATATTTACAAAAAAAGTTGACATCATTTCAACCATACCAGAATAGCTCATAATACCCATTATTCCAAAGTAAAGAGGGAACTGTATTAAAATGCCTGATGCTCCTTTTATTGCACTATTTACTGCTGCTAAAAAATTATAAAAATTTTTGTGCATAACTAAGGCAATTCCAAGCAATACAAAATTTATATAATTGGGTGTAATAAAATTTAATGAAATGTTATCAGGTATTATAAAAGCTTTGTAAAATGAAAAAAAGAGAATTACACCACCAAAAATATATGCCAACGCTTTAGAATGGTCAATTTTTTCGACACCCTTAATTCTTTTTGTTATATTTTCTTTTTTTGATATGTCTAAATTTATATTTATATTATTAATATCATTTTTTTTACCTAACATGTACATAAACATTGGTAAAATAATTAGCAGCAAAACACTAGCTAAAATGTTCATACTTGAAAAAATAGTATCTGATTGTGATATAACTCCCATCTTATGTTCTAAAAAATGTCCAGCTTCAGCAATCTTTATAGGAGCAGAACCTGAAATTCCACCATGCCAAACCATTAGACCTGAATATCCTGCCGCACCAATTAAAGGATAGTTTAAATTGATTTTATTTTTTATTGCATGTTCTCCTACTTTTCTTGCAAAAATTGCTCCAAATATAAGTCCAATTCCCCAGTTAAATAAGGCGATTAAAACAGTAAAAAAAGTAATGATTGCTGCTGATCTTGCTGTATTTGTACAGTAAATGGTAATCTTTTTTATTAATGAATCAATCGGCCCTGACAAGGCAACAACGTGGCCAATAACAAGCATTAGCATCATTTGTAATGCAAATACTAAAAGGGGAGGATTCCACAAACCTTTTTCCCATGAGGATAATAGTTCAATAAGGTGATTTTCTTTTATTGTAGGTTCTGTTAAAAAAAGTGCAAGAATAAACGTAATAAAGGTTAAAATAACAGCTATGGAAAATGGAGTAGGTAATAGATTTGTTCTTTCTCTATCCATTCTACATTTTTTTAAAAGGGTAGATCGTCTTCATCATCAGCTGAACTATTAAATTCTGGAATATCTTCAGATTTTTCTTCGGATTTCTCGATGCTTTCAATTCTCCAAGCGTCAATATTATGAAAATATCTTCCGTTATATTCTCTGGACGATAGATTGAATGAGACTTCTACTTTAGATCCTTCATCATGATGATTGAGCATATCAATCTTATCTTCTCCAAAAAGTTGAAAACATATTTCTGGATTATATTGATTTCCTGTATCAATTAAAAATGATTGTTTTTTCCATTCATTACCTGCCTTGGATGTTCCGCTTTCTATTTCTAATTTTCTTGTTAATGTTCCTTTTACTGATAAACTCATTTTATTTTTTTTTAATAAATACAAATCTACTTAAAAAATATTGTTTTAAATCTTTCAATTTTGTTTTATCTAAAAATGTTAAAAAATAATATATTTGCTGTCCTTTTACGCGGGTGTGGCGGAATTGGTAGACGCGCTAGACTTAGGATCTAGTGCCGCAAGGCGTGGGGGTTCGAGTCCCTTCACCCGCACAAAATAAGCAAGCTTATAAGCTTGCTTATTTTATATTTTCAGATAAATAAGTGTATTTTTACAAACTTTAAAATTTTAAAATGAAGATAACGAAAAGTAAACCAAAAGATTTAGTATGTCAAATAACAATCAACNTTGAACATGATGATTANAAAGAAAAAGTTGATGATATTTTAAAAGACTACAGAAAAAAGGCTGTCATTNCAGGATTCAGAAAAGGAAAAACACCAATNTCNATAATAAACAAAAAATATAAAACTTCAATTGTAGCAGATGAGGTTAATAAAATTNTACAAGATGAAATGTATAAATATATAACTGAGAANAAACTTGCTGTTTTGGGATCACCAATGCCNGTTGAAGATTTGGAAATTGATTGGAATAAAGAAAATTTTAAGTTTATTTATGAAGTTGGCTTAGCTCCAGAGTTTGAAATTAAGATAACCCAGAAAGATAAATTAGACTATTANATTATTAAAGCTGATAAAAAATTAATTGATACTTANTGTGATGATATTGCCAAACGCAATGGAGAAATGATAGATNCNGATAAATCTAAAAAAGANGATTTATTATTTTGCTCAATACANCAACTAGATGAAAATAATGAAGTTTTAAAATCGGGAATTCAACATGAANCATCCGTTTCAATAAAAGTGATAGCTGATGAAAAAATTAAAAAGAAATTTATTGGTNTTAAAAAACATGANNATGTNATAGNTAATGTTGTTAAAGCTTTTACTAACAANTCTGATTTAGCNGCTATGTTAAACATTAAGNCCGATGAATTANCAGANATGCAGTTTCAAAATTTTAAATTNACTGTTAAGANAGTTAGTANATTACAACCAGCTAAACTTGATANTAAATTATTTGATAAAGTTTATGGNCCAAANAAAGTGAAAAATGTNAAAGAATTTAGAGAGAATATAAAAAANGAAGCTGAAANTCAATTTGATATAGAGTGNGATAGAATGTTGAAAAATGATNTTGTTAAATATTTAATTGATAAAATGAATCTTNAGTTGCCTGATANNTTTTTAAAAAATTGGCTTGTTAAAACATCTAAACAACCAATAACNATGGATTTGTTGNACAAAGAATATGATTTNTATTCAAAAAGTCTTCAATGGCAATTAATNGAAAACAAAATTTTAGAAGACAACAATATTAANGTAACACAAGAAGANCTNCTANCACANACGAAATCTATGGTTCAGATGCAAATGCAACGTTACGGCCAAGANAATATNGAAGAAAAACAATTNATTTCTATTGCTGAAAATGTTTTGAAAGANGAAAAAGAAAAAAAGAAGATATATGATCAAATNTANGATGAGCGAACATTATTAGTTTATAAGAAATGTTTCAAANTAAAAGAAAAGAAAATTTCTTACGATGATTTTGTTAAATTAGCATCAAAAAAATAAAATTTATTATGGATTATAAAAATGAGTTTAAAAAATATGCTACTAAGCATAAAGGAATTAGTAGTTTACATTTAGAAAATTTTNCTTCTNTTTATGCTAATTANATCTCNCCNACGATTATTGAGGAAAGACAAATGAATGTTGCTAGCATGGATGTTTTTTCTAGATTAATGATGGANAGAATCATTTTTTTAGGTGTTCCAATAAATGATTATGTNGCAAATATTATTCAGGCACAATTGTTNTTCTTGGAATCTGTTGATGCAAAAAAAGANATTTTAATTTACTTAAANTCNCCNGGTGGAGGAGTTTATGCNGGNTTAGGAATATANGATACNATGCAATATATTAANCCAGATGTTTCTACAATATGTACAGGTATGGCAGCTTCAATGGGNGCNGTANTATTATGTGCTGGTGCTAAAGGGAAACGTACTGCTTTAAAACATTCTAGAGTAATGATTCATCANCCTCTAGGNGGTGCTCAAGGTCAAGCTTCAGATATCGAAATTACTGCAAGAGAAATNCANAAATTAAAAAAGGAGTTATATGAAATAATTTCTNCTCATTCAGGTAAATCTTATGANGAGGTTTGGAAAGANAGTGATAGNGATTANTGGATGACGTCTCAAGAAGCTAAAGAATATGGTATGATNGATGAAGTTCTTGAAAGAAATAGTAATGTCNGAAAATAAAAATATTTTTTGTTCTTTTTGTGGTAAAAATAAGCATGATACAAATATTTTNATTGCTGGTTCATCNGCTCACATATGTGATGCCTGTATTGAACAGGCTCATGTTATTGTTAACAAAGATANAAGCTCAGAAAANTTTAGTTCAAGTNCTATAAATTTATTAAAACCAAAGCAAATTAANGATCATCTTGATGAATTTGTTATTGGTCAAGANCAAGCAAAAAAAGTTATATCAGTAGCTGTATATAATCATTATAAAAGAGTACTAAATAATGATGATGATATAGAAATTGATAAATCAAATATTATTATGGTAGGAAATACCGGAACAGGAAAAACCTTGATAGCTCGCTCTATTGCAAAACTNCTTGATGTTCCATTTTGTATAGCTGATGCAACGGTTTTAACGGAAGCAGGATACGTTGGAGAAGATGTTGAAAGTATATTAACTAGACTGCTACAAGCTTCAGATTATGATATTGAAAAGGCAAAAAGAGGNATTATTTTTATTGATGAGGTTGATAAAATTGCAAGAAAAAGTGATAATCCTTCTATTACACGTGATGTNAGTGGTGAGGGNGTNCAACAAGCGATGTTGAAATTATTAGAAGGNACAGTAGTTAATGTACCACCGCAAGGNGGAAGAAAACATCCAGATCAAAAAATGATTGCTNTNGATACAAAAGATATTTTATTTATAAGTGGAGGGGCATTTAATGGTATTGAAAAAGATATTTCAAAAAGANTAAATNCTAGTGTAATNGGGTTTAAATCAAAAAATAATGATTTTATTGAATCAGAAAATATTTTNCAATATCTTTTGCCACAAGATNTGAAAAAATTTGGATTAATTCCTGAGCTTATTGGAAGAATGCCAGTTGTAACATANTTGAATAANTTAGANAAAGATGCTTTNTTTAGNATATTAGTTGAGCCAAAAAATGCATTANTTAATCAATATAAAAANTTNTTTCANCTAGATAATGTAAGTTTAGTTTTTGATAAAGATGCGTTGCATCTTATTGTTGAAAANGCTNTAGATTTTGATCTTGGAGCTAGAGGTTTAAGATCAATTTGTGAAACTGTTATGCTTGATGCTATGTTTGATATACCNTCAGAAAAAAAAGTTAAATCANTNAAAATAGATGTGAACTATGTTCAGAAAAAATTAAGTAAAATGACAATAAAAAAACTTCGNGTAGCCTAGTTTAGTTATTAATAANTACAGAATAATCTATGTCATTGAGTTTAATTGTAGCATCACAGTCACAAGCGTTAAATCCGTAATTTATTTCTTTAGAAATATTATTATTGCTTGNAATTTTTGATTTTCCANTAATAATTGTACAAGATGAACAATTAAGACTAACATTTANTTNTTCCGAAATAGTGACTGAAAAGTTNTTTCCATTAACACTATTACCAGATGANGATCCNGTTATATTGTANATGTCGTCTGANCTTTCAAATTTTGTAGATNTTCCAGAGATCCATTCTTTGGTTCTGTTGCTTTCCCAGTTAATAATACCNTTAGAGGTTGTGATACTTCCGTTAGTTACTTCAATATTAAAATATGTATTTTCATTTTCATTTGTTCCNANACAAGTTATTTTAANATCTCCTTGAACAAGTTCNTTATTAATTTTAAAGTTTTCAAAACTAANATATGTAATAGATGATTCTTCAGCATATATGTCNGAGTAACTAANGATTATNTTNCCNGTCATAATTTTATTTTCAAAAAACGGACATCCTANTCCAGTTGATTGATCAAAGTCAATGATAATTATCGGNAGTAAATCNACACTGCTAGTGTCATAACTATACCTAANACATGATCTTTTATGTTGATCGTTATCAAGCATTGCATTTTCAACTAATATATTTATATGGTTAAAAATTTGTTCAGCCTTTAAATGATCATAAGCTTCCTGTAAATTTTCAGTATTGGGTATTTCTAAAATTTTATCATTTTCGCATGAAAAAAGTAAAAAGATAAATACATAAATTATTAAAAAATATTTTTTCATTTTTTTATTTTTTTATCAAAGTTATAAAATCATAATCATATTTATGATTTTGATCTTTGAGACAACTAACTCGATTTATTTCTTTCCAGTTCTCACTTAAAGGAGGAAAAAATGTGTCACCATCAAAGTTAGCATGAATTCTAGTTAAATAAATTTTATCTACTAAATTTAGCTCTAATGCAAGTTTATAAATTTGTCCACCACCAATAATAAATGTTTCTTTTTCTTTATTTTTCTTAGCAATACTTAAACCTTCCTCTATTGAGTTTACAATTAAACATCCATCGGCAATGTATTTTTTATTTCTCGTAACAACAATATTTTGTCTATTTGGTAAAGGCCTAAATTTATGTGGTATAGACTCTAAATTTTTTCTTCCCATAATTACATGGTGTCCTTTTGTTGTGTCTTTAAAGAATTTCATGTCTTTTGGCAAATGCCAAATTAGGTCATTGTTATTTCCTATTACATTATTTTCTGAAGCCGCAACAATTATTGAAACAATCATATTTTTTTAACTTTATATATTACATTTCTTGTTTTCATATATCTATTGACATAGTCAAAGTGTTCACCTAAATATTCAGGAGGAGATATGCCTTTTTTAATAAATTTTCCTTCCAAAATTAAATTTACTACAGCAGAGCAAGTAAAACCAGTTGTTCTTGCCATAGATATTGTGTTTTCTTGATATCTGTCTAGTAAATTATATATATAAGAAGTATGTACATTATTCTCAATTCCTTCAATTGTGATTCTCATAGCAGTAAAATCTTTATCTCCTTCTTTCATTTTCCATTTTGGAAATAATAATTTAGCAGTTAAATCAATCGGTCTTATTTTTTTACCATCAATATCTATTTGTTTATATGAGAAAAATCCTGATTCTCTTAATACTTTAATATATTCTATACATCCTGGATATCGTAATGTTTTTTCAATCATATTAGGAATATTCGGCATTGTTTTGATTAAAGTTCTTAAGCCATCTGAATTCCAGCTTTCTAATGTTCCAATTTCTTCAAAATTGATTAATTCAGTATCCGAAAGAGCTTCTCTTACAATAATATTTGAATTTTGTACATATCTAGCAGGTCTTATATATTCTTCAATAACATCGATTGGTGAAAAAACTGCTTGATATTCATATGGCCATTCTCTTCTTTCAGGTAAACCACCTACGAGGCACTCATATTTTGTAACTTTCATCTTGTTATTATGGTGTCCTAAGATAATGTTACCCATTCCTGGCGCAACTCCACAGTCCATTACTGCAGTCACATTATTTTTTTTTGCTAATTCATCTAATTTAAATGGGTCCTCAGGAAAAAAAGAAATATCAACTATATTTTTTCCTGCTTCAATTATACTTTTCATCATTTCAAAACCTAAAAATCCTGGTACTGCACCAACAACAATATCGAAATCTTTAATCGCATTTTGAAGCAGTTGTTTGTTTGTTATATCTAAACAGATTGTTTTGATATTAGGCAATAGGTTTAGATTTTTTTGAGAAATATCTACCGCAGTAACATCATGATTGCTTGCTAAATCTTTTGCAATCACACCACCTACTAAGCCTGAACCTAAAATAATTATTTTTGACATAGATTAAACAGCTACTTTAGCTTTTATATGAGGATGACACTCATAATTAATTAGTTCAAAATCGTTAAATTTAAATTTAAAAATATCTTGCACGTTTGGATTAATAATCATTTGCGGTAAATCTTTTGGCTCTCTACTCAATTGTATTTTGGTTTGATCAAAATGATTTGAATAGATGTGTGCATCACCAAGAGTATGCACAAAATCTCCTAGCTTTAAGTTACATACTTGAGCTATCATCATAGTAAGTAGCGCATATGATGCGATATTGAACGGAACTCCTAAAAATATATCAGCACTTCTTTGGTATAATTGACATGAGAGTTTTCCTTGAGCAACATAAAATTGAAAGAAAGCATGGCAAGGTGGAAGAGCCATTTTTTCGATTTCACCTACGTTCCATGCGCTCACAATAATTCTTCTACTATTAGGGTTAACTTTTAATGTGTCAACAACATTTTTAATTTGATCTATTTTTTTACCATCAGGTGAAGGCCAACTTCTCCACTGATAGCCATATACATTTCCTAAATCTCCATTTTCATCTGCCCATTCATCCCAAATTCTAACTCCATTTTCTTTTAAATATTTAATATTTGTATCCCCTTTTAAAAACCATAATAGCTCATGAATAATTGATTTCATGTGCAATTTTTTAGTAGTGACACAAGGAAATCCTTTTGATAAATCAAATCGCATCTGGTGACCAAAAATACTTTTAGTTCCTGTTCCGGTACGATCTTCCTTAACAACTCCTTCATTCATTACTTTTTCAATCAAGCTTAAATACTGTTTCATCTCTATTAAATTAACATTCCTACTATTGTAGCAGTAAATAGACAGGCTAAGGTTCCTGCTATTAAAGCCAATATTCCTAACTTCGACAAATCTACTCTTCTGTCTGGAGCCAAAACTCCAATGCCACCAATTTGAATACCTATTGATGCAAAGTTAGCAAATCCACATAATATGTATGTTGCTATGATCATTGATCTTTCTTCATAAAAAGCCATACTATCTTTTAGGTTTGCTAAAGAAATATATGCTACAAATTCGTTTAATACGGTTTTCTCTCCAAGAAGTTGACCAATCAATATCATATCTTCTTTGCAGACTCCTATAATCCATGCAACTGGAGCTAATAAATATCCAAGTATAAACTCTAATGAAAAACCTTGATATTGTCCTTTTGATATATTTACTACCCAATCATTTAATCCAGTTAAATCACCAAAAAAATCTTTTAAAACATAGTTCACCATTGTTATAAACGCGATAAAAACTAGAAGCATGGCTCCAACATTTATTGCTAACTTTAAACCTTGAGTTGTTCCGAGACTTATTGCATCTAGTGCATTTTCACCTAATTTCTCTTTAACAATATTCATTTCTTCATTTATTTTTTCTGTTTCAGGGAGCAAAATTTTAGTAACCACAACAGCTGCTGGTGCTGACATAACTGATGCAGCTAATAAATGTTTAGCAAAGAAAAGTTGTTCATTTATATCTGTACCGCCTAAAAAACCAATATAAGCTGCTAATACTCCTCCAGCAATTGTTGCCATACCTCCACCCATTAAACAAAGAAGTTCAGACTTAGTCATCTTACTAATGTAAGGCTTTACTAGTAGGGGAGATTCAGTTTGACCAAGAAAAATATTACCAGCCGCGGCTAAGCTTTCAGAGCCAGAAAGTTTGAGTGTTTTTTTCATAAAAAATGCAAAGCCAAAAACTATTTTTTGTAGAACACCGTAATAAAATAAAATTGAGGTGAGTGCAGAAAAGAAAACAATTGTTGGTAGTACTTGAAATGCAAAAATATATCCAAAGGATTCTGTATTTGTGATCAAATCTCCAAATAGAAAAATAGATCCTTCTCTAGTAAAATTTAAAATTGTTATAAAAATTTTACTAAACCATTCAAAAAAATCTTGAATAATCGGAACTTTTAAAATTAGTACTGCAAAGATAATCTGAATCAAAAGACCTTTAGTTACTAAATTCCAATTGATTTTATTTTTGTTTTTACTTAAAAGAAATGCAATGAAAATTAAAAAAATTAAGCCAATAAAGCCTCTTATTAAATTATAAACTGAGAATTGAGAATTATATAATTTATCTTTAGAAAATACATAGTTTATGCTATTTTCATTTAAAATTAGTTCTTTATTATTAAGTCTGATATTATAATATCTGACAGTATCGTTTGGGGCATTGTAATGAAGCTTTAAGTTTTCATTTTCAAGTAACCAAGTTCCTTTTGCGAATAAATTTAGTTCATAAATTTGGTATTCAAAAGAACCATCTTTATTAATCAGAAAAAAATCTAAGTTTGAAATAGGTTTTAAGTTTGTAGAATCTAGTGCATTTTCTTTTAGAATGCTTTTAAAAAACCATTTGCCTGAAATTTCATTTCCATAACTGTTGAGTGAAAATAATAAAAATAGAAATAATATAATTTTTTTCATTTATTTTCTCTGCTATTTATCTCATCTCTAATTTTAGAAGCTGTTTCATAATCTTCTTTTTCAATAGCTTGTTCCAATAATTGTTTAAGTTTAGAAACACTGAAAGATTTAATATTAGATTCTTTAGGATTCTTAGTCTTTTCTTTTTTTATTGAGATATTAATAATTTGAGTTTTTCCAGCATTTATAATTATACCAGCTCTTTCTAATATATCTTCATAAGTAAATATAGGGCATTTATATCTTATTGCGATTGCAATTGCATCAGACGTCCTTGCATCAATCGTATTTTTTTCACCTGTATTTGTATTTTCACAGTAAAAAGAAGCATGAAAAATTCCTTCAATTAATGTATGAATAATTACTTTTTCAATTTTAATTTTAAATTTATCTCCAAAAGTTTTAAATAAATCATGGGTAAGAGGTCTAGTAACTTTTTCTTTTTCCTCTAATCCTATAGCTATTGCTCTTGCTTCGCACCAACCAATAACAATTGGAAGTTGTCTATTGCCGTTAATTTCATTTAATAATAACACATATGCATTATTTTGCGAATCACTTTGCCGGATAGCAGAGATATCTAATTCAATCTGTTTCAATATTAATTAATTTGTTTTTTTAGTTCATTTAAAAGTTCAGGGACTACTTTAAATGCATCACCAACAATTCCATAATCAGCTGCTTTAAAAAATGGGGCCTCTGGATCAGTATTTATGGCTACAATTGTTTTCGAAGAATTAACTCCAGCTAAATGTTGTATTGCACCAGATATTCCAATAGCAATGTATAAATTTGGTGATACTGTAATTCCAGTTTGACCTACATGTTCACTGTGTGGTCGCCAACCTATATCAGAAACAGGTTTTGAGCAAGCTGTAGCAGCACCTAATAAATCAGCTAATTCTTCTATCATAGTCCAGTTTTCAGGACCTTTTAATCCTCTTCCAGCGGATACTATTATATCTGCTTCAGATAATGATATCTTTCCGCTTGATTTTTCTTGATCTTTAACAGTAATTTTACTTTCTGAGTTATCTATAATAGATTCAATTTCAATATTTATTGGGTTCTCCTTTACCATATAAGAATTTGGAGAAATACATAATATTGATTTTTCATTATTTAATATCACTGTTTGAATAGCTTTTGATGAAAAAGCATTTCGTTTAACTTTTATCGGATTTGTTTCTTCAGCTAATCCAATTACATTTGAAACTAGTGATGCGTTAAGTTTAATCGATAGTCTTGGAGCTAATACTTTGGCGGTATGTGTGTGTGAAAAAATTATATGCGAAAAATTTTCTGGCAGATTAGCAATGGAATCCGAAATTTCTTTTCCTTGTGCTTTCTTCGTATTTTTGATTAAATATATTTTTGAAGCACCATATTTTCCAGCTTTTTTCAGCTCATGCTCATCTATTTTTCCGCTTGTACAGGCAATTAAATTTGTGTTAAGCTTTTTTGATAAATCATAGGCATATGTTATCGCTTCAAATGTACTTTTTCTAAATTTAGAATTCCAATTTTCTGTATATACTAGTACTGACATTTATTTTTAATTTAAATTACTTTTGCTTCGTTTTGTAATAAAGTTATTAATTCTTTTACGTTTCCTTCTTCAACCAACTTACACTCTTTTTTTTCTGGTGGACTTTCCAAGCTTATTGATTGCACTCTATTTACTATATTTTCAGGATCAATAATTTCTAATGGTTTACTTCTAGATTGCATAATCCCACGCATATTTGGTATTAATAGTTCTGACTCTTCAACTAAACCTTTTTGACCACCTATAATAAGAGGAAGTGATGAACTGATAAATTCTTTTCCTCCGTCAATTTCTCTAATTAAATCAGCAGTTTTATCATTTAAATTAAGACCAATACATGCATTGATAAACGGAATATCAAGAATTTCTGCAATCATGCATGGTACAGCACTGCCATTATAATCAATTGATTCTCTTCCAGCAATTATAATATCATATTCAATATCTTTAATATATGCAGATATTAGGCTTGCAGTTTCAAAACTATCTTTTGGATTAACATTTATTCTAACTGCTTTATCTCCTCCAATTGCAAGAGCTTTTCTTATAACAGGCTCTGAAGCTATATCTCCAACAGTTACTACAGTGATTGTACCGCCTAAGGTTTCTTTAATTTTAACAGCTTTGGTTAGACCAAATTCATCATATGGGTTGATTATGAACTGTATTCCGTTAGTATCAAACTCTGATTTTTCGTTAAATTTAATTTTTGAAGTCGTGTCAGGAACACTACTAATGCAAACAATAATATTCATTATATTTTTTTTAAGCTATTTTACTTTAAACAAAATTAAAAAAAAACAAGTCAAATTCATCTACTTTTCAAATAATAATACAATCATTAAAATTTGATAAATATTATGATAATAGTATAAAAATATTACTTTTGCACCGTTTAATCAAATATTAATTAAAACTAAATTTATAATGGAATTCATAATAAGTTATTTACCTCTATTTGGAATATTTGCCCTCTTGTTTGTTTTTTGGAAAAACTCTTGGGTTGCTAAGCAAGAAGAAGGAGATGAAAAAATGTCAAGAATTGCAAAAAATATTGCTGATGGTGCAATGTCTTTTTTAAAAGCAGAATACAAATTGTTATCAGTATTTGTATTAGCAGTTTCAGTTTTACTATACTTTAAAGGAACTGCTGAAGCAAATTCTAATGGATTAGTTGCTGTTTCTTTTATAGTTGGAGCTATATGCTCAGCGTTAGCAGGTTTCATAGGAATGAAGGTGGCAACCAAAGCAAACGTCAGAACTACAAATGCTGCTAGAAATTCTTTAGGAAAAGCATTAGAAGTAGCATTCTCGGGTGGTGCTGTAATGGGTCTTGGTGTGGTTGGCTTAGGAGTTTTAGGATTAAGTTCATTATTTATGATTTACCAAGGAATATGGGAAAACAATTTGGAAATGGTTTTAAATGTTCTTTCTGGATTTTCATTAGGAGCATCATCTATTGCTTTATTTGCTAGAGTTGGAGGTGGAATATATACTAAAGCTGCTGACGTTGGCGCAGATTTAGTAGGAAAAGTAGAAGCCGGAATTCCAGAAGATCATCCTTTAAATCCTGCAACTATTGCTGATAATGTTGGTGATAATGTTGGTGATGTAGCAGGTATGGGAGCAGATTTATTTGAATCTTACGTTGGCTCCATAATTGGAACAATGGTTCTAGGAGCAGTATATGCAACTCTTCCAGAGTTTCAATCAGCTTTTAATGGATTAGGAGCTGTTTATTTACCATTAGCACTCGCAGCTGTAGGTATAATAATGTCAATTATTGGAACTTTTTTTGTTAGAGTAAATGATGGAGGATCTCCTCACAAAGCTTTGAATATTGGAGAATTTGGATCCGCAGGACTCATGTTAGTAGCATCTTATTTTATTATTAACGCAATGCTACCAAATTCATGGGTTGAATCTGGTCAAACTTATACTGCGATGGGTGTTTTTTGGGCAACTATTGCCGGATTAGTTGCTGGATTACTTGTAGGAAAAGTAACAGAGTACTACACTGGTACAGGAACTAAGCCTGTAACTTCAATTGTTGAACAATCTGAAACTGGATCAGCAACTAATATTATTGCTGGATTAGGAGTTGGGATGATGTCAACTGCTATACCAATTATTTTAATTGCAGCAGCTATTTTGGTTTCTCACGAATTTGCTGGCTTATATGGTATTGCGATTGCTGCGGTTGGAATGTTAGCAAATACTGGTATACAGTTAGCTGTTGATGCTTATGGACCAATTTCTGATAACGCTGGCGGTATTGCTGAAATGGCTGAGTTACCTGCAGAAGTAAGAGAAAGAACAGATAAGTTAGATGCAGTAGGTAATACAACAGCTGCAATTGGAAAAGGTTTTGCTATAGCATCAGCTGCTTTAACTGCATTAGCATTATTTGCCGCTTTTATGAAAACCGCCGGAATTACATCTATTGATGTGTCTCAACCAGATATAATGGCGGGGTTGTTAATTGGAGGAATGTTACCTTTTGTATTTTCTGCACTCTCAATGAATGCTGTTGGAAGAGCTGCTATGGCTATGATTGAAGAAGTAAGAAGACAGTTTAGAGACATACCTGCACTTAAATCAGCATTGGAAGTAATGAGAAAATACAATTCTGACATGACTAAGGCCTCAGCAGCTGACAGAAAAATATTTGATGCAGCCGATGGTGTTGCTGAATATGATAAATGTGTTGAAATTTCAACTAACGCATCAATTAAAGAAATGGTATTTCCAGGTCTTTTAGCTATTGTTGTTCCAGTAATTGTTGGTTTTGGTGGAAAATGGTTTGGTATTGGAGGTGCTGAAATGCTAGGNGGATTACTAGCNGGAGTNACCACATCAGGTGTNTTGATGGCAATTTTTCAATCNAANTCAGGTGGAGCTTGGGATAATGCAAAAAAAATGATNGAAGAGCAAGGAAAGAAAGGAACAGAGGCACACAAAGCAGCTGTTGTTGGAGATACTGTTGGAGATCCATTCAAAGATACATCAGGACCATCATTAAANATTTTNNTAAAACTTATGTCAGTGGTTGCNTTAGTNATAGCGCCATCAATTTCTGTTACTACTTCAGATGATATTACACCAAAAATAGAAGANCTTAATAAAATAGAAGTTGCACCAGATCTTTATNTATCATCTGTNGCTCAAAGTTTTGAAATTAATTTTNTTGATGAANNNCCTNTNGTNAATGATATTNTNNTAGATGGTGATTTAAATTGTATCGCAGATGATCAGTCTATNTGCGATAATTTAATAGAAAAATTAGGTTCTGGAAGTGAAATTTTNTTTTCTTCAAAAGATGATTTTCCAGTTCTNATAAAATCTAANGATTATAGATTTAAAATTAATGGNCAAATTAATTATGNCTATAATGGTAAAGAAATNAGTAAAAAATCANTATTATACTATTCAGTACAAGGGGAAAATTCTTTTAAAGGATTACTAGTTGTATCATTAGATGNTAATCTTAATATTGAGATTAAAGGAAGAGTATAAAANATATTCATTTCAATTGNAAAAAAACCGCTTTNNNAAGCGGTTTTTTTATTTAAAATTGTNTTAAAATCAAACAAANAAACCATTTACTTCGGCGTCAACTTTTTCGATTATAGATCCTAAGTCTTCCTCTTTTTCAGCAAAATTGATATTATCAACATCAATNATNAGTATTTTACCTTTTTTATAGTTGCCGATCCATGCTTCATATCTTTCATTTAANCTATTTAGATAATCAATTCTNATNCTNTTTTCATAGTCTCTACCTCTCTTTTGGATCTGGTCTACTAATGTTGGAACAGATGCTCTTAAGTACACTAANAAATCTGGACTTTTAATAAAACTNTCCATCAAATTAAAAATTTCTTTATAATTATCAAAGTCTCTTGAACTCATCAGNCCCATTGCGTGAAGATTAGGAGCAAAAATAAATGCATCTTCATATATTGTTCTATCTTGTATATATTTTTTTCCACTCTCTCTAATATTTATAATTTGTCTAAACCTACTATTTAAAAAATATACTTGTAANTTAAAAGACCATCTTTGCATGTCTTTGTAAAAATCGTTAAGATATGGATTNTTCTCTACATCTTCATAATGAGCTTCCCAACTAAAATGTTTTGAAAGTTTTGATGTCAATGTGGTTTTNCCGGAGCCAATATTACCTGCTATAGCTATATGCATTTTTTTTTTTTTTACTAAAATAAAAAAAAGTTGTTTTNCATGAAAGAAAATTAAAATGTATGAGTAATTTGTTGAAAACTTACATNCTTAGTATCTCATCTATAAGTTTTCTNTCATTTGAAAGTCTTGGAATTTTGTATTGCCCACCTAGTCTATTATTTTTTTGTAACCAATTATAAAATTCATTTTTTTCAATCAAAGANAATTTGGGANTTTGAATAACTATATTGTTAAAGCGTTTTGCTTCGTAGTCGGAATTATTTTGTTTTAAAAATTTATCTAAATCATTCATGAAGGTATTTAAATTTTTTGGTTTTTTCTCAAATTCAATCANCCATTCATGTCCNCCAGAATNTTTATCAATATATACAGGGCCAACTGTATAATCTTTAACTTTACANTTGTGTTTTTCACTAGCANTGCAAATTGCATTTTCAGTATTATCAATCATTAATTCTTCACCAAATGTATTGATAAANCTNTTNGTTCGACCAACAATTTTTATTCTAAANGGGTAAATTGATGTGAATTCAANNACNTCACCAATAATATANCTCCATAANCCTGCNGTAGTACTTATAACCATAGCATATTTTTGATTAAGTTTTACATGNTTTAAAGTNATAGCATCCAGATTATTTTTTTTATACTCANGCATTGGAATAAATTCGTAAAAAATACCATTATTAAGCATTAAAGATAATCCAAGTGATTTTTTTTGATCTTGTAATGCAAAAAAGCCCTCNGATGCATTATAGCCTTCAAGATAATTTATGTCTTTTCCAATAATANTATTAAAACTTTTTTTGTANGGAGAAAAGTTAATTCCACCATGAAAGTANACCTCTAAATTTGGCCATATTTCAATTATAGTTTTTGCGCCACTTTTTTCTAAAATNTTATTCAGNAGTATTAACATCCATGATGGAACCCCAGTTATGTTTGTTATATTTTGGTCAATAGATTCTTCNNCAATTTTNTTTAGTTTAATTTCCCAGTTTTCCATTAAAGCTGTTTCAAGTGATGGGATTCTATGATAGTTTACCCAAGNTGGAAATTCGTTTAATAAGATTGCNGAGACATCTCCTATNAAATATTTTTTTTTATTTAATAAAGATCCNCCNAGCATTAAACCTTTGCCTTTATANATAGATTTGTCAGAAAAATTATTTTCATAAATTGATAACATNTCTTTGCCTGCTTTTATATATCCATCATATAAAAATTCTTTAGAAATAGGTATATATTTACTTTTAGAGTNTGTAGTTCCTGAAGATNTTGCAAACCAATTTATNNGACCTGGCCAAACAATATCTTTTTCATTTNCAAGACATTTTTCTATATATANAAAAAACTCTTCATATGTTCGNACTGGAACATTATANTTAAATGATNTATANTTNTTNATTTTATTAAANNTNTGATCTAAACCAAATTTTGTAGATTTTGCCTTTTTTATNAAATAATTTAATATTTCTATNTGTGANTCNAGNGGNTTATNTGAGCTCCAGTTNATTTTNTTTATTCTNTTTTTAATTAAAAAAGAAATTATTTCACTTTTCATTTAATTAATCAAATTTAATATTTTTATATCTGTANAAAATACAAATATATGCAGAAAGCTATTTTAAANAAAATGCATTCAGTATTTAATGATCCTATTGAGTATTTNATGGATATAAATGNTATTGAATATAAATTGAATGACTATATTGGAAAGAATNTNAGANTAGAATGGCAAAAAAAANTANTTTGTCATTGTGGNNAGGA
>NZWA01000039.1:71535-75369 GCA_002697505.1 Flavobacteriales bacterium
AANNTTTATCGNNCNNNNTTTTGNTATAANTGTTATTGGANNTNNCCANNAGCNTCACAAAGCATTTTTAAGCCTGAACTTTGTACAGCTCANTTAGGAATTGAAGAAAGAGATTTNGANTTTGAAAAAAAATTACANCTNGCAGATCANTANGTTTATCTAGCNAATTCAAGTGGACTTAAGGTTGGANTTACTCGTGCAACTCAAGTTCCAACAAGATGGATAGATCAAGGTGCTAGTCAGGCTATTATTTTGGCTCTTGTTCCAAATAGAAGATTTTCAGGTGACATAGAAGTGGCATTAAAAGAATATGTAAAAGACAAAACTAATTGGAGAAAAATGTTNTCTTCTNNNCCNGCTCAATTAAATCTAAAAGAAATAAAANAAGATTTGATAACAAAAGTACCAAACGAGTATCAGAAATATATTTATACTGATGATTCAATAACTAATATTTCCTTTCCAGTNATAAAATATCCACTNAAAATAAAAAGTTTAAAGTTGGAAAAAACTANTTTGATTGANGGAACTNTTAATGGGATAAAAGGACAATATATCTTTCTTGACAATGATAGNGTNTTTAATGTTAGATCACANGAAGGATTTATTGTAAATATAGATTTTAATTAAAATTATTTCAATTTTATATTATACGGAATTCTTGCTTGAATTCTATCATCTTCAATCAATAGNTCAATAGGAGGAANAAGAGAGCTATTTATANCTAATTTTTCTAAAACATATTTTTTGATTTGTGATTTTTGATCTATATCATTAAATAATTTTTCAATTGGATCTTGTTTTTTTGGTAAAGAAATAATTCTATAATCTNTAANTTCTGCAATTGATGCTGTTATATTTATTGCTGTTTCTAANCCTCCATAAANATCAACCAAACCAATTTTTTTTGCNTCATATCCACTCCAAACTCTTCCTTGNCCAATTTTATCNACTTCAGATTTATCTATACTTCTNCCNTCAGATACTCTNGTAATAAATGTATCATAAATATCTTCAATTTGNGTTTGAATTTTGTTTCTTTCAAANTCAGATAATCTTCTNTTAACTCCAATATCAGNATACTTATTTGTATTNACAGTATCGATATTAATGCCAAGTTTATTTTTATAGAAATTNTTNAGATTAGGTATNATTCCAAATACACCAATTGAACCAGTCAGTGTAGTTGGATTAGCAACAATNCTATCAGCAGCACAAGCAATATAATAACCTCCACTAGCAGCGTAATCACCTAAAGAAACAACAAATGGTTTTTCTTTTTTAGCTANTATAACTTCTCTTAATATGACNTCNGAAGCGAGAGCACTACCTCCNCCAGAATTAATTCTAAANACTATNCCTTTTACATTTTTATCTTTTNNAGCTTTTCTTATAGCTTTAACAGTTGTAGCTGATCCAATACTNTTTTCATCCCCNTTACCAGANTTNATTGCACCAGTAGCATAAATGATAGCTATCTTNTTTTTACTTATTTTTTTCTTATTTTCTGANGCAANTTTNGAGTACTTATTNAAACTAATTGTATTAAGTTTTTCATTANNACAAATTTCAAGTAGAATTTTTTCAACCTGATCCTGATAAAAAAGTTCATCAACATATTTTAATTTGTGACAATCTTTAGCTGAGTTTAAACTTAAATTATCTGCATGATTTTGCACAGTTTGNAATGAAATTTTTCTTTGGTTAGCAATACTATCCATCAAATTATTTGAAAAACTATTTAGTAATAATTTNATTTGTTCTCTGTTTTCAANACTCATTTTATTAAGCATGAAAGGTTCAACAGCNCTTTTGAANTTTCCATGTCTTATGATTTGCACATCAATATCTAAGTTTATCAAATAAATCTTTATAAAACATNATGCTTGCTGANAANCCTTTTAGCTCAATNCCNCCTTGNGGATTTAGAAATATTTTATTNGCAACTGATGCTAAATAATATGCACTTTGGCTATATACTTCTGCATAAGAAATAATTTNTTTACCTGTTTGTTTGAACTCAAGTAGTTTATTTCTAATTTCTTCTATCTGTGATATGCCNCCAGAAGTAATAGNTGAATTTAAGTATATTGCNTTAATATTTTTGTCATNNTTAGCTTTTTCAATATTNTCNAATATTTTTTTTAANTCCATTGNTTTCTGATNACTACTTGATGGATTAAGATTTTCAAATGGATTTTCTGACTTTCTTTCGACNATTTTTGTTTCAGAAAAGTTGATAACTAAAATACTGTTTGCTTTAATTGTAGANGTTNTCTTATCATTAAAAGTNCTATTACTAAAAAAAACAATAANTGAAATNAAAATTATTATTGTNAGTATTAANGCTATTGTTGTTGAAATTATATTTTTTAAAAANGAAATCATANNTNTACAAAAATACACAAAACATTAGTTTATTTTTTTTTTCTTATTTATTTTTGATTTAAATGAAAACAAAAAAACANCAAGTTTTCTTNCAGCTNGGNAGTAATATGGGTGATAGAGTCTATTATCTAAATCAAGCTAAAAGATATATTNCTNANGAAATTGGANGNGTTNTAAGTGAATCAAGANTTTATGAATCTGCNCCTTGGGGAGTTAATAATCAAANNNATTATTTAAATGAAGTNATAGAAGTTAATACAGTNGATGATCCTNATNATTTATTAANAAAAATATTACATATTGAAAAAAAAATTGGAAGAGTNAGAGCAGAGAAAATGGTCTTCAAGGNTNATTGATATTGATATNATATTTTATGCTANTGTTATCATTAATGAGAAAAATTTAATTATACCACATGAGTACATGCATGAAAGAAATTTTGTTTTANATCCTTTGAATGATATTGCAGCAGACTTCGTACATCCAATACTANAGAACACAGTAAATAAATTAATGATAGAATGTAATGATAAAAATGAAATCAAACTCTATAAAGTATAACCACATTGCTATTGAAGGTAATATNGGATCGGGTAAAACAACGTTAGCAAAAAAATTATCCAAAGATTTAGATAGTCGTTTGTTATTAGAAGAGTTTGCAGANAATCCATTTTTGCCAAAATTTTATAAGTCACCTGAAGAAAATGCATTTCCTTTAGANCTTTTTTTTATGGCCGAGCGTTATCATCAGCTTAAAAATTCAACTGATAAAGATTTGTTTNTGCCNTTGAAAATATCAGATTATTTNTTTGTAAAATCAAGATTATTTGCAAAAAANAATCTAANATCTGACGAGTTTAATTTATTTGATCGTCTATTTGATATCATGTTTAATTCTTTAAATTATCCTGATTTAGTTATTTATCTATATGCAAGTGTNGACAGNTTAAAAGCAAATATTAAANAAAGAGGTNGAATTTTTGAACAAGATATTAAAGAAAATTATTTNAATAATATTCANGANACTTATTTAGATTATTTCAAAAAACAAAATAATTTCCCTGTATTAATAATTGACGTAACAANTATTGATTTTAAAGATAACGTAAAAAATTANCAGNTNATAAAAAANAGTATTTTTAAAAAGTATGAGGTAGGGGTAAATAAACTTAATCTATTTTAACCAATGAGATAAATCTTTAGAAATCAATTGTTCTAATTTTAAAATATCATTCTTATAGTATTTTTTGGTAAGCTCATTAATTAACTTCTCATTTAATTTTTTGGGTTTTTTGTAAATGATTTTAGATACAAAACTTATAAAAGATTTAGGTAATATATCAGAGTAAACTATGTTAGGTAGAAGACTATAATAACGCAACTTCATAATAAACCATCCAAGTAAACCTTTAGGAATTCCTGAAACATTAGTTTTCTTTTCTTTAG
>NZWA01000040.1 GCA_002697505.1 Flavobacteriales bacterium
AAACTGTAAGCAAAGGTTCTGTTTTAGAAGTCGAGAAGTTAGAAGTTTTTCCGATTAAAAGAAANATTACNGGNANAGAAGCAATNACTAAACAGGCGAAGAAAACTCAAAAAATACAAATATGTTTTTCTGTTCTTGGAAATTCTATNGCAGAAAGTGGNCNTAAAAAAGCNTACATNCAAATTGTTTCTCAAGATGGNTCAGTTTTGACAGGTAATANTGTAATACAAACANTTTTAGAANNAGATACTGTTCAAGTAACTGCTGTTACAGANTTCNATTATCAAAATAGTANAATAGATCATTGTCATGAGTGGGAGCGNCTNAATGTTCTGCAAGAAGGATACTATTTAATNAGTGTNATTATAAATAAAAAAATCGTAGCTCAAACAACATTGAAATTAAAATAAATGNCCACAATTGTGTCATANAACATNAACGGNATNAGATCTGTTTTAAGAAANGATTTTGACAAATGGTTAGCTAAATATAATCCGGATATTATCTGCTTACAAGAAATAAAAGCAAATGAAGAACAATTTAATAANGAAATTTTTGAAAATTTAGGNTATACATGNTATGTAAACNCAGCTCAAAAAGCTGGTTATAGTGGAGTTGCNATCTTATCAAAAATTAAACCAAAAAAAGTNGAATACGGATGTGGNAATTATCAAATTGATATGGAAGGNAGATTNGTTAGATTAGATTTTAAAAATTACTCTGTACTTTCTGTGTATTTTCCATCTGGAAGCAGTGGGGAGAAAAGACAAGAATTCAAGTTTATGTTTTTAGATTTTTTTCAAAATTATATTAATAANCTNAAACAATCTATTCCAAATTTAATTATATGNGGTGACTTCAATATTTGTCATAAAGAAATNGATATCCATAATCCTAAAAGAAATAAAAATACATCAGGTTTTTTGATTGAAGAAAGAAACTGGGTAACTAATTTTTTAAATAGCGGATTNATAGATTCTTTTAGNTTTTTTCATTCAGATGGTGATAAATACACATGGTGGAGTTACAGGGCGNGAGCNAGACAAAAAAATTTAGGNTGGCGTATTGATTATAATATGGTTTCCNAGTCACTNGANAANNATATTCTTGATNCAAGANTTTTATCAGATGTTGTNCATTCAGATCATTGNCCNATATCTTTAAAAATTAAAAGTTAGGATTTATTATATTTGCTNTAAATTTTATTAAATGGGTATTTTACAGACNGCAGAACGAAGTTCAGCAACNGACAGTTCAGANAATGTTGTTTTTCAAAGACATTTAGTTGCTTANAAAGANACAGCTAAATTGATTTCTGGAANAGTTTTAGAAATTGGTAGTGGNGAAGGTTATGGAATAAGAGAATTAGTAGATANNTGTGANAAATATATTGCAATTGATAAATATGCAACAAAAATTAACTCTGAATTAAAAAAGTCAAAAAATATAACATTTATTGAATGCGAAGTACCTCCNCTNAAAGATATTGATGATAATAGTGTTGATTATGTAGTTACATTTCAAGTAATTGAGCATATTTATGATGANAAGTNCTTTTTATCAGAAATTAAAAGAGTTTTGAAAAAAAANGGCAAACTCATTTTAACAACACCTAATAAAAAAATGTCTTTGAGTCGTAACCCTTGGCATATAAGAGAATATACTGTTAGAGAAATGACNGATNTATTAACTGATNTTTTTTCNAATACAGANGTTATGGGTGTGTTTGGAAATGAAAACGTAATGAAATATTATAAAAAAAATANAGATGCAATTNAAAAAATAACTCGATTTGATATTTTTAATTTGCAGTACAAGCTACCAAGATGGATNTTGCAAATACCATATGATATTTTAAATAGATTTAATCGACATGCNCTTGAAGATGATAATAAGCAGCTAGTTGAATCAATTACTTACAAAGATTATCATATTAAAGAAACTAATCAANAATGTCTTGATCACTTTTGTGTTGCTACCAAGAGCTAGAAAACGAATAGCCCATTCCTTTTAATTCGANAATTATATCNCTTAGAGTTTCTTTTAGTAATTTATAGGATTTTGTGTTATTGTGAAAAACTACAATTGAACCATCTGAAATATTGTNTAATACATTNCTTTTTAACTTAGTTGGATTTTTTTCTTTGAAATCATAAGANAAAATGTCCCATAAAATTAATTTGTATTTTTTTTTCAANTTTAAAATTTGCTTNNTTGTCATCTTTCCGTAAGGTGGTCTGAATANTACATTTTCTTTCATTAATTCTTGACATTTTTCAATATCTTGAATATATTTTTTGCTACATGTTTTCCATCCNTTTAAATGAGAATTAGTGTGATTTCCAATAGTATGACCATCTGCTTTAATTTTTTGATAAATTNGTTGNTTGTTCAGAATATCTTNNCCTANTAAAAAAAATGTTGCTAAGATTTTTTCTGATTTTAATACCGANAGTATGTATTCTGTAACTTCNGGNGTGGGTCCGTCATCAAATGTTAACCATATTTTTTTNNNCCCTTNTTTTTTCCAAATTAATGAAGGATATAAAAATCTGAAAAAAGCTANAGNTTTAACAAACAAAATGTTCTAATTATAGTTCTAAAAATTCAGAGACAAAAGTATTAATTCTAAATGTTTGATAATCTATCTCTTCTTTTNAATCATCTTTTTGCATAAAATAAATACCATCTTTCTCAAAGTAATCAAACTCATTATTACTCAACTTATGAATTGATATTATTTGATTAAGATTTCCTAAAATTTGNAAGGCAATTCTTTCATTTTGATTCACTCCCGAGTTGTAAGTAAATGCNCTTAAGTATTTATATTCGTCAACATATCTATNAATCATATCNACAAGAATATTTTTTCCTTTATCATNTTGTTGNGCTCTTAAATATATATCAATCATAAATGGGGCGTAATAACTAAAAGGAACAACTTTTGAAGANAATTCATTAACACACTTATCTAGTGTTTCCACTGCTCTTGCTGTNTCTTNTTTTTGCATTAATGATTCTGCAAGCCTTGAGTANGAGTTTCTGAAATTTAANACCATTCTAGTATTTGTTTCGTCAAAGTAAGTGTCAGGGTTNTTATATCCTCCCCAAACAAANTCTTTAGTTAATCTTTGATACATTTTTTCAGTATGAACTACTCCAGGTTGTCTATCAGGTGACTGAGCGATATATGGTACTAGTCTNTAAGTCAANCCTTCAAGTTGGAAATATTTTTCAAGNCCCATGAAGTTATCTTGCCCAACAGTAGTAGCAAAATAAATTGGACGCTCCCAATTNAAGTTCGCCAATATATCTAAAACCATTAGTTTATTTTTATATANTCCATTACCTTTAAGTTGCCACTTGATTTCACGAACAATTTTATTTTGATNTTCTTCAGGNATAAATGATTTAAAGTATGNTAAAGTATCANTATAAATTTTTTGTGATATTTCNATAGAATCTGAAACAGATGAACTTNNAATTGTTTTCATAAAATTAGATGTGTATTNTCTCGCTTTTTTTTCAAAATTCACTTCTAGTTTTAATTTTTTTGTTGGGCAGTAATTCCTAAGTCCTCCAGAAGTTCTTATTTTTCTGTTTGGATTATTGCTATTAATGAATTGAATAACTTGTTTAACATTTACACGATCTTTAGTTTTTTCAAAGATTGGAGTATAATCTCTAGTACCAGAGCGGTAATCTTCATGTTGTAATGAAGAAGGTATTGGCTGAGCATCATATGAAGCTCTTTTCATTTGATCAATATACCAATCAGTATTAAAAAGAGATAGATTCACTACTTTAATGTCAGTTCTGATTCCTTCCACTTCTTGAGCATACCATAAAGGAAAAGTATCGTTATCTCCATTAGTAAATAGAATTGCATTTTTATCACATGAATTTAAATAATTTTTTGCAACTTCTAGAGCTGTATAACGACCGCTTCTATCATGATCATCCCAATTCTCAGCAAACATTATTGCTGGTGCCATGAAAAAGGCTACTAAAGTAGAAGCAGCTAAAATGACTTTTGAGGGTATATTTATTTTGATATTATTTTTTAGAAAATTGTAAATTCCTAGCACACCAAGTCCAATCCAAATTGAAAAAGCATAAAAAGATCCCACATATGCATAATCTCTTTCCCTAGGTTGAAACGGAACCACATTTAAATAAATTATTATCAATACTCCAGTAAAAAGAAAGAATAGTAGTACAGAAATAGCATCTTGTTCTCTTGATTTAAACTGATAAATCATGCCAATTAGCCCAAGTATTAGAGGCAAGAAATAATAATGGTTTTTAGCCTTATTATTTGCTAAGTAATCTGGCATAATGGCATCTTTAGACTCTGGAGTTCCAAGTCGAGCATTATCGATAAATTTAATTCCACTTTCCCAATTACCATGAAGAGAATTACCATCCATATTCATGTAATCATTTTGTCTTCCCGCAAAATTCCACATAAAGTATCGAATATATGACCAGCCGATTTGATATTTAAAGAAAAACTTTAAATTTTGAGCAAATGTTGGTGTTGAGTCCTTACTTTTTAAGTCAGCCCACATTTTGTATCCATTTGCATGTCTTGATTGTGTGTTGCTCCACATTCTAGGAAACAACATTTTATCTTTTTTGCTATAATTAGGCAAGCTTTTTTTTCTATTATCTATAATAATGTATTTGCCTTTTTTCTCATCTTTTGCATATACTGGTGAACCGTCAACATAAGGATTTCTACTATCCAATTCGGCATTAAAATGTCGTCCGTAAACAATAGGCCAACTACCGTATTGCTCCCTTTTTAAGTATGATAAAAGTCCAACAGCATCTTCTGGGTTATTTTCATCTATTGGAGGGTTTGAGTTTGATCTTATGACAAGAATTGCAAAAGATGAATATCCAATGAGTAACATTGTTATGCTAAGAATAAATGTATTCCAAAGGGGTTTATTATTTCTTTTTGTATATACTAAGCCAAAGTATATGGCGCATATAATAGCTATTAAATATATAATTGCACCAGAGTTAAAAGGTAGGCCAATTGAATTTACAAAGAATAATTCAAACTTAGATATCAGACTAACTGCGCCAGGAATAATAACACCTTGTACTAATCCTAGTAATCCAATTGAAACAAAGAATGCTTTTATAGCGCCACTTTTTGTGTATTGGTATTTTTTGAAATAGTATATCATTCCCATTGCAGGAATTGTTAATAAAGAAAGTAAATGTACCCCAATAGATAATCCGATTAAATATGCAATTAACACAAGCCATCTTCCTGAACTAGATTTGTGAGATTCTTCTTCCCACTTCATTATACACCAAAAAGTAGCGGCAGTAAAAAGAGAAGACATAGCATATACCTCTCCCTCAACTGCAGAAAACCAGAAAGAATCAGAGAAAGTGTATGCTAGAGATCCTATTACACCAGAAGAAAGAATTAGTATTGTTTGTTCAATATTAATATTTTGATTTTTGATAATTATTTTTTTACTAAAAGCGGTAATTGTCCAAAATAGAAAAAGTATCGTAAAAGATGAACATAGCGCTGACAGAGTATTAATTGCAATTGCAACTTCGCTTGTTCCAGGAGTAGCAAAAAGACTAAATATTCTACCAAATAGTTGAAATAATGGTGCTCCTGGGGGATGACCAACTTCTAATTTGTATGCTGTAGCTATGTATTCGCCACAGTCCCAAAAACTTACAGTCTGTTCTATAGTAGATAAATATACGAAAGATGCAATCAGGAAAATGGTCCAACCAACTATATTGTTTAGTTTTTTAAATAATATCATTTTTATTTGCTTTTGATTTGCGAATTTATGAAATAAATTTGTTTTTGATTAAAAATGAAAAATCAAAAAATATTTTGTTCTTAAGTCTTTATTATTATTTTTGCATCGTTAAAATGAAATCTTAATTTAGTGCCCGATGGTGTAACTGGCAACACGTCTGGTTTTGGTCCAGAAGAGTCTAGGTTCGAGCCCTAGTCGGGCAACTAATCTCAATTTCCGAAACTTTTCACTTAAGCATACGTTATAAATTGTTGAAATATCGTATTTGTTTTTTTGCGTTTAATTTCTTAAATTTGCTGGTTCTACAATTTTAATTGTAAGAATAAAACAAGTAAATTTCAATATGACAACAATGATTAAAAGATTATTTAAGTTTTTTTTGACCTTTTTTATATTTTGTTCTTTTGGACTAAGTATATCAATTGCGCAAAACTGTTCAACTCCTTCATCGCTAAACAGCTCTAGTATTTCAAACTTTACAGCAACTTTAAATTGGAATATAGATACCAGTGTCCATCATTACAGAGTTCGTTATAAAGAAAGTGGTAGCACATCGTGGAATTTTGAATACGGAATATATACTAACTCTAAAACAATAAATGGGTTACTTGCAAACACTGCATATGTATGGCAAGTTAGGGCGTTTTGTTCTGCTGGAAATTCAAATAGCTCTTGGTGGTCATCAGATAATACTTTTACAACATCAAATTTTCCAGTAGACTGTAGCAATACGCCTAATGGATCAGCATACACTGATAGTTGTGGTAATTGTGTTGGAGGTAATACAGGAAATTTACCCTGTATTGCTTTTTCTCCAACTGTTTCTATATCTCTTAGCAATATTGAGTGTGATAGTTATTCTGATATAATATTTTTTACTAGTCAAGATCCAAATGAACCAGATATCTCATCAACTGTCTTTACATCAGACTCTGGTAGTTTTGACTTTAATGGATTAAATACCAACGATACTATTGGGTCTAGTAACATTATTGCAGGTGGGGGGTTTATAAGCGTCAGCACCTTTTTACTAGTAGATTTTGTTATAAATTCAAATAGGATTTCTGTTAAAGCAGTTGACAGTATTACAGGAACAATATATGGGTCTTTCACTTTAGAAAATACTAACCCTGGAGTTATGGTAATTGCAGCATCATTACCAGATAATAATAATGTTACTAGTGGAAATAGTAATGAAATTTTTCTTGATAATTTATTTTTAAACCCATCTCCTGGTACGATTGTTTTTACATCAACAATTAATTCTGAATTAGGAGATGTTGATGTACAAACCGCAACTCAATCTATTCATTGTATTGATTGTAATGGAGATTTAGGCGGATCAGCATACATTGATAGTTGTGGTAATTGTGTAGGTGGAAACACTGGTGATTTGCCGTGTATTCCTTTCACCCCAACTGTTACGGTTTCTATTTCAAATACTGATTGTGATAGTTTGACTGATTTAACAATTACAGTAAGTCAAGATCCTAATGAACCTGATATGTCAACATCACTTTTTGCTTCAGACAATGGATCCTTTACAATTAACACTATGTCAATTGGTGATACAATTGGTAATGCCAATATGACTCTTGGAAATGCATCATTTAATACAGTTTTAATTGTGAATTCAATTGTTTCTGCTAATCAAGTTATTATTCAATCTATAGCGTCAACAGGACTTGTTATGGGGACTTTTACTATTTCTAATAACAACCCTGGTGTTAGTATAACCGCTCAATCTATTCCTGATGGTAATAATGTTACAAGCGGTAATTCGCAGGCAGTTAATTTTAATAATGTTTTTTTAAATCCTGGTTCAGGTACAATTAATTTTACTACAACTATTAATTCTGAGACTGGTGATACTGATATTCAATCATTTAGTTTTCAAATTCAGTGTTTATGTGTCACGTCATACTCCTCCATTAATGCCTCAGCTTGTGATAGCTATAACTGGTCTATAAATAATCAAACTTACACATCATCAGGGATATACATAGATACTATTGTAAATGTGGGTGGATGTGATAGTATTATAACACTTAACCTTACTATCAATAGTAGTGATGCAACAAGTAGTTCTGAGACTGCTTGTGACAGTTATACATGGGATGGAGTAGTATATACTTCATCTGGTTCATATGCGAATACNTATACNAATGCTGCAGGATGTGATAGTGTACATACATTAAATTTAACTATNAATAGTAGNGATACTGTAATTTTAAATGTTACTGCAAATGCAACTTATATATTTAACGGAGTTATATATGACACGTCNGGTATTTATAATTGGCTTGGAACTGACGTAAATGGGTGTGATTCATTGGTTATTTTAAATTTAACTGTTTTATATTGTGATGTACCATCAAATTTATCAACTACAAATATACTTTTAGATAGAGCNACTTTAAATTGGGATGCTGTTTCAGGTGCTGACCACTACGATGTTTTATTTAGTTCTGATGGAACAAGTTGGCAATATATTCCTTACATTTATTCAACTANTAGAACAAAATCAGGATTATCTCCTGGAAANACTTATTACTGGAGAGTAAGAAGTGTTTGTTCTCCAAATGANACNTCGTTTGTTTCNCAATGGTCAGCTATTGATACTTTATCAACTCCAGANATATGTGCTACACCTAATAATACATNATCTTCATCTGTAGGATTAACAAGTGCTGTNTTGTCATGGGATCCGATTACTAATATTAGCGAATATGTTGTTAGAATAAAAAGAACCAATCAGCCTTGGTCAGCATGGGTATATGATACAGTATCCACAAACACTTANACCGNAACAAATTTAAATTCNGCNTCNACATATCATTGGCAAGTTAGAGCGATTTGTTTTCCAGTTGGATCAAATAACTCCNCTTTCTCTTCATACTCTACATTTAACACATTGACCCCTTGTGCTGACCCCTCAGCNCTTACTGTAGTNAATGTAACAGCTTTNGAGGCTACTNTTCAGTGGACAGGATCGAACTCNGCAATAAGTTATGAAGTATACTANAGGCANCNAGGATCTAATNATTGGGATACTATTACAACTACAACTNCAACNACCACAATTNCAAANCTTACATTTTCTACAACATATGAATGGGNGGTAATGTCAATTTGTGCTCAAGGNGGAATAAATAANTCCAATGTTGTANTAGGTAATTCATTTACTATAGACGATCAATGCGCTGATCCATCCAATTTAACTGTAAGCGGTATNACNACAGAGGCTGCAACNCTAAATTGGGATTTTTTATCTGGNGTTGATCATTTTGAATTAAGATANAGAGAAGTTGGAACANGTTCATGGACAANCTTTAATAANATTTCAGGAACTTCGACTTTTAAAAATTTAACAGGTTTANCTTTAGCTACAAACTATGAATGGGAACTNTTAGCTGTTTGTGATTTATTTAACAATATATCATCTTGGGTAAGTGGACCTTCATTTTCAACATTAAGNTGTCCAGCCCCTANNAANGCTAANACATCAAATATNTTACTAGATAAAGCAACNTTAAATTGGNATGCAGTTNCTGGTGCTAGTTATTATGAAATAAGAATTAAAGAAATTACTTCAAATACATGGCAATTCATAANTGAAANTAGCACTTCACGAACTAAATCAAATCTATCCTCTGCTACTGATTATCATTGGCAGGTAAGAACTTCTTGCAANAGTACNGGAACAAATGTTTCTGAATGGTCAGACACAATAGTGTTTCAAACATTAACTCCATGTGCTGTNCCAGCTAATCCAAATGAATCAACAATAGGACTTNATTTTGCTGNCTTNACATGGGATACTGTTTCAGGAGCTTGGGCTTACAGAGTNAGATATCGAAAATCAGGTTCTTGGATATTTGANACAACCTATACNAACTCAATTNCTATAAATAATTTAGATCATTCTTCAAATTATNATTGGCAAGTCAAATCAATGTGTGAATCNTCAGGAGTTAATAATTCNGCATGGACATCNNNTCAAACATTTTCAACACTTATTCCATGTCCAAATCCTAATGGTCTAANNGTTGATAGNGTTGATGTAAATTCTGCTTATTTAAGTTGGAACAGTGTAANTGGAGCAGATCATTATTTAGTTTTGTATTCTGAANTAGGTAGTAATATTTGGAATTCACAATTAACAACAAGTTCTTCNATATCTCTTTTAGGNNTATCAACTTACTCTNCTTACGAGTGGANATTATTAGTGTATTGTGATCCAAATGGGCTAAATAATTCTGATACTATTNCAGGACCAAATTTNTCTACTGCNAACCCATGTACANNNCCAACTAATCTTAGTGTTTCTAATATATTNTTGGATAGNTTTACAATGAATTGGGATGCTGTTGCACTAGCAAATCGTTATGAAATTAGNATNAGAGAAGTAGGNTCAAGTTGGGATACANTAACTAATGTATTNGGAACATCTCGTACAAAATCAAATTTGAATTCTNCTACAACNTACGAGTGGCAAATAAGAAGTATATGTAATTCATCAGGTTCNTCATTTAGTGATTGGTCNTCTACNCAAACANCAACAACACTTACGCCTTGTNCNNTNCCNANTAATTTATCNTCNTCTAANGTNTTNTTAACNNCAGCNNATTTATCATGGGATGCTGTATCAGGTGCTTGGGCTTACAGAGTNAGNTATAGAGTNAGTGGTTCTTGGATTATTGATACNNCNTANACAAATTCAATTTCNTTAANTAATTTATCAANTAGTTCAACATANAATTGGCANGTAAAATCAATGTGTGATCCATCNGGAANTAATAATTCTGCNTGGACNTCAGTTCAAAACTTTACNACATTAACNCCTTGTANTAATCCGCATAGTTTCTCTGTCTCACAAATTACTCTNANTTCNGCAAAATTATCATGGTCNGGACCAAANANNCCNTATAGATATTANGTTTGGTACAAAGATGTTAATGATTCACTTTGGACACAATTAACAATTTTNCCNTCATTCATNAATGGNACTANTGCTTCTAANANGGTTACNGGACTAAANNCAGCNACTACNTATGANTGGCAAGTNCANGCNAANTGNTTAAGTAATAATACTAATCTNTCNGATACTGTNTATGCNGGNACATTTACTACTGTTACNCCNTGTGCTATTCCAANTAACTTAACTTCNAGTGTTAATGGAAATGGAGTGACATTAAATTGGGATGCTGTTACAGGAGCNGTAAATTATACCTTAAAGGTTCGTCTATCTGGATCAGGTGCATGGACAACATATAATCCTCCGTCAAATTCCAAAACTATAAACGGATTAATTTTTGGAGTTGTATATGAGTGGAAGGTATTATCAAATTGTAATAATTCAGGTACCAATTCATCAGCATATACATCAATAGAAAACTTTACCACAGGTGCGTGTCCTGATGTTCAAAATATTGGTGTT
>NZWA01000041.1 GCA_002697505.1 Flavobacteriales bacterium
TCAAAGCAGGAGCGACTCCCCTAACTTAATTGAATATTACCCTGACTGCAAAAAAAGGATTGGTAAAATATGGAGATCTGTTTTTCAAAAATAAATTTTCAAAAATACTCGTAATCGCCTATAATAAGATAGTAACAATGAAAAGATGTACCTCATGTAAGATAGATAAACCGTTCGAGGACTTTCGGAGGCAGTCTAAAACCAAAGACGGTTATAAATATAGATGTAAAGCTTGCGATAACTCGGCCGCTAGAGAATATTACCAAAGAAAAAAGAAAAAGATTATTGAAAACGCGCTAGAATGGCAGAAAAATAACCCAGATAAGGTGAAAGAGTATAAAAAAAGATATTACAGCAAAGATAATTAATCTTTTTTACATTCGCCTTTGCAAGTATCTTCGAAGCAGTCTTTATTCGTGCACATTATTTCATGTCCCTTTCAGAATTATACATTTTATATTTATTCCCATTAGGAAGTAGTATTTTTACAAAAAAATCCACTACGGTTAGTACATGATATATAAATTTACCAATTAACTCTTTCATGGTTTATTATATCTTCGCGGCTTTGCATCACTAATCCTTTTAATACTAGTGACTTCATAGCCCGCGTCTTTTACTATCTTAAGAATTTTCTGATTAGATATCCAATAAACTCTACCGGAGTCACTTTCTTTAAGGTCAACTAGAGCTAATTGCTTCTTGACATCAAATTTAACGTCATTGACGTTAAATTGACGTTTAAATCCGCGCTTGATACCAATCCCGCAAGAAGAACACACTAAACCATTAATTTTTATCTCTAAATCATGATTAAAAGCTGAAAATGATAGAACGGCCGCTAGTAAAAGTGACTTAACCATTTTTCTTATCTTCGGCGTGGTGTTTGGCCAAGTCAATTTCAATTTGTCTTAACCTTGTGTTGAGATCTCTGATTGCTTGAGAATTGTCGGAAGTATCTTTTTGAAGTATGGTAATTTCTGTTATTTTCTTATCCATTTGAATCAGATGATCTTCCAATTTTTCAAACTCTATCTTACTTGGGAACAAAGTTTGAAGATAGGCTAGAATACCTATGCCGATAATGGGCGCGAACTTTAGAAAGCCATCTAAGTCCGCAAAGCTAATTTTTTTGTTGCCTTCACCCATCTGCGAAAATAATTACACGTAATTTGTAAATACTTACCAAATTATATGGTAAATAGCGCCCAAAATAAAATAAAAAAATATTTTAAAGAAAAAAATCCTAACGTTTTTACAAATTTCACATTGGCACGTTTCTTGCATAAAGATTTTAGTCATGTTGACAAAAAATCTACTTAAAATTGGGCTGGTCGCGATTATTGCAGCAGCGTTAACCACCGTTCAGGCAAAACCTGATAAAAAGAAGGATAAGCCAGAAAAACCTCGTCCGGAAAAGAAAATTGACCGCGAAAAGATGAAGGAGCGCCTCAAGGCTGCTTTTGATAAGAGAAAGAAGCGTCGTGGCGACGCAAAGAAGCGCGGACACAAGGTTCATCATAAAGGAAGAGCTTTTGGCAAGTTGATTAGGGATGATGCCAAAATCAAGGAGCTTAGAGATGCATTTAAGAAGGCCGCAGATAAGCACTGGGCGGGTTTTGATAAAGATACATGGAAAGATGCCTCTGACGAAGAAAAGAAGGCTTTGAGAGAAAAATTGGCCGCTTCAAAGAAAGAGTGGATGGAGCAAATGAAATCTCATCGCAAAGAAGTTGGCAAACGGATTGCCGAGATCAGAGAGGAGTTCAAAAATAATCGCGACAAGGTTATCGACGGAAATAAACCCGGAGAATAATTGATTATATAAATTAAATTAAGCCACTCTCGAAAGAGAGTGGTTTTTTTGTGTAAAATTACTATAATACATAGGGATGGCACAATTAAACGCTAATACTCCTTACATTCAGTGTTACATCAGAAATAGTTATATATTCGGCCCCGAAGATACCGGATTGACCGAAGGTTATATATTTGGTGTAAAGTCTATGATCAACCGCCCTATGCACTTTCATTTTCAAGCGCAATTTGGGGCGGTTTTTTGGCAAATGCCGATTTCGGCGTTTTGTCATAAAGAGGACTATGACGCGCTATCTGAAAACGAAGAAAAACGACTTTCTCTTTTGCAAACATGGGATTGTCAGGATAATGATATCGCAGTTACAACATTCGGCTTTCTGCAAAACCGCAGGGTTGACGTATTCTGCCGCGACAGAGTATGGCGTTCTGGTAAGTATGTTTTTACTATTGACGACTACGAGGGAGACCTTAATGAACTCAATATTGGGTACGCGAACGATCAGGATTCAAAATGCTACCACTTTTTGGAATTGGATGATGGAAACTATGCCATACCTCCCAATAATCTTTTGCGCTGGCATAATCCTGACTTTATTGTACCGTACTCTAAAGATGAACCCCCTAAAGTAAAGATATTTAATAATCCTCTTACTTCAGAAGATATAGATAGATCATATGGTAATAGCCCTTATTTTTTTTATAACCATTATCCGGAAGAAGATAAAAAAGAGACTGAAAAGCATTCTCCGCTAAGATCTAAAATTTACAGAGAAGACAACATTCCAGAATATCCATCAGCATGAAAACATTATTAGTTGCAGCATTATATAAAGAAATTCACACGATCAGCTGTCCAAGATTACTAATAACAGGAATAGGTAAAACAAATGCGGCTTTGAAGCTGTCTAAGTATCTCGGCGAGAACCCTGAAGTAGAGAGAGTTATAAATTTTGGCACGGCTTGTGGCATCAACTATAAGATAGGCGATGTTATAGAATGTACAGAGTTTATTAACGGCGGTTTCTCTTATCCGGGTATAGATGACAACCCAGACGACAAAGTGATCGAGACGGCCGATTATGGCTCATCAGTGGCATCTTTTGATTCGTTCGTAACAGAGTTCCCAGAAGAAGCTTGGGACAGAGCTATTGATTGTGTGGATATGGAAGCTTACGCATATGCTAGAGTGTGCGCAGAGTTTGGCGTAGAGTTTATATGCCACAAATACATCACAGACTCCTGCGAAGAAGACGAGCAAGAATCTAATTGGGAAGAAAGAGTGTCAGATGGCTCTAACTTGTTTGAGATAGTTTGGGAAAACGTAAGAAAGTCTTAAGCTGTTACTTCTGGAGATACTCTAACTAAACCTTGCTGTATACGGGTCACATTTGAACCACTAGTGACTTCTACATCATATCTTAAGTCACCAACAATTAAATCGGCCGTTTGAGTTGCGGTTAGTGACAAGTCAACTAATCCGCTGACATAAGCAGCGCCGTTTGTACCAGACTGGATACTAGCGGTGAAATCTACTAGGGAAGTACCTGTACTATAGTTGTATTTGATTTTACCAGCTACGGTGTGGCCAGTAAGGTTCAGCAGGTTGCCATCAACATCATAACCAGTTATAGTGGTAGAAAACGTTGACCCTTGATCTATTAGTAAATTTGATTTTGTATATGCCATTCTTATCCTCCTATTGCGAAAGCAGCTGCTTCGGGCGCGTCTGAACTAGACTCGCCTATTGACCACCACATTCTAAATTTAGTCGTGCTATAATTTCCTACTTCCAGACCTGAGTTTTGGCTTCCTTGCTGTGAGGATCCAAATGCTGCATACTCATCATTAGGCAAGGCAGTATCAAAGTTGACATCGACATAACTACCACCGTCAGTTATAGAAGAAACGTTATAACTTCTATTTACTGCGCCTGTACCCGGATAAGTATAAAAACTTACCCATGCCTTGATAGAGTCTTTTTTGCCTTTGTATACGTCGTTATATGCCATATTTAATATTAAATTATGATTGGTCGCCTAAAACACATTGCATAGAGATGTTGTCTAAATCGTGGTATCCCACACCATTTCTCCAAGAATGCACCTCTACATAGGTGGAAGTGCGGCTTGCGATACCTATAAACCAGCCATTGTCAGAGTTATCATTTTTGGTCCCGACTGTAACAGTATAAGGAACGTTACTGCCTAGTCCTACGATAGCGTTTGCAAAGTTAACTCTCCATTTGCCCGTAGCGACATCAGTTAGAGACCCTATATTTATCTCGCCGTTGGTGCTTCCGCTACTTTCCATATTGAGTTGGCAAGCTGCAAATATAGCTTCTTTATATCCTTTGTAAGCGCTCACTTTTCAATAATTACACTAAAAAGCCCCGCCGTTTTGACGGGGCTTTAATGTATTTAAACTTATTATTACGGAATCAAAGATTCCAGTATTTTATCTTTGGCTTTATCTTTGGCTTTTTCTGCTGCCTTATCCACCACTTCGTCTACGGCGGTGTCTACTGCCTGTTTCACGACTTTCTCTTTAAGCTCCTGCCCAAAAGACTTCTCTACTACGTTAGTAGTTACCGGAGTTTCTGGGGTAGCTTCATTGTCTTTGCAGGCGACAGTCAAAGCTATTGCGGCCATTAAAGCGTATTTTTTCATACAGTATATATTACACTNATTTANNCAACGGAGGTTTGCTAAGTCTAGCAATGTGTAAATAATAGTATGAAACGTAAAAANTACGANATTATACCAGAAGATTGTGAGGANNTCTANATGGTTTGGTTTTGGTAATGTGTAATTAANNATATGGGAGAACTACATACTTTTGCGTGCGCTGGGAACTTAAAAGGTATAAAGAAAGCTCTGGCGAATAAAAAACTGCTCCTCGCTCTAGACAAAGAGAAAGGCTGGAGCCCGCTTCATTACGCTTCTCATTATAGCAAAGCTAAAATAGTCCAAGTGATACTAGACGCAGGAATTAGCCCAAATATAAAAAGCAGCCCGCCCCAAGGCAAAAAGCAGAATGATTGGAATCTAGCTTTAGAAGATAACAAAGAAAACAAGATTCCCATAGTATATCCGATGGACGTGGCTGAAGGACCTTTCCGTACTAAAATAATAAATAATCTTATAGCTAAAGGTGGAAGATTCTATGGAGAGGACTTAAGCTTACATCAAGCTGTACAAATGCAGGATATTGATGAAATAGAATGTTTGTTGGAAGACGACGGCGTAAAAATAAACGCTAGAGACATAAGAGGCTGGATGGCTATACATTACGCAGTAGAAGTAGGTAATATGGAAATACTTAAATTACTTGTCGATAATAAAGCTAATGTAAACGGTTCAACATTTGAACCGGAGCTAGACCAACTTAATCCTTGGGAGATAGCTAATGATAATGAAAACGAAGAAATGTTAAAGTATCTAGTTTCAAAAGGCGCGATGAAGCATAGCTCCAGAGGTCAAGTAAAATATAAAAAATCTATAGACCAAGTTCAAGTCGGCGGGAATAGTGAACCAGAATTTAAAGGTTATGAATACGAGGACACTCCTAAGCAGCCAGAAGGACTACTGGGCAAATTATTCGAGTCTAAATCTGACAAAATAAAGAGACTAGAGGCGGCAGCCGCGCAGATGAAACAAAAAGAGGATCAGGCCGCCGAAGTTAGAAAGAAAATCCAACAAGAAGAAGAAAAAAAGAAAAGACAGCGAGTTATTAAATGGAAGTGGGGAGAAGACCCTTTTAAACTGAAAGGAGAGTCTTTGGTTTACGATAGCCCCTGCGAAGCCCATACATATTTCATGGATATTGTCGGGTACTCAAAAAAGAGTACAGCCGAACAGAAAAAAGTCACAGACGAGCTCATATCTTACGTTAAAGGCACTGAAGGATTCCAACAGGCAAACAGACAGGGTAAGTTAATAATATTGCCTACAGGGGACGGTATGGCGCTCGTATTCTTTAATTCTGTCCACGCTGCGTTCAAGTGTGCGGTGGATGTCGGAAAAAAGACCTATAAGCACCCACAGATAGGATTGCGCAACGGAGTCTACTCTGGTCCTGTTGTTCCAGTTAAAGATATCAACGACAATCCAAATGTTTCTGGTTCAGGTATAAATATGGCTCAGAGATGTATGGACGCTGGAGATAACGACCACATACTAATATCCAACGGAGTACATCAATATGTTAATCAAATGGACATTCCGGGATTAAAGTTTGACGACTGGGGTCCAGTTATAGTAAAACATGGCTCGACAGTTCATATGTGGACTGCCTACGGCCCTAACTTTGGCAGAACTGAATTTCCGGATTGGAGAGGTACAAAGAAAGCGGAGTTTAAAACTGAATGAGACTATTAACAGACATCACAAAAGCAATTATAGCTATGCTTATAGCGTTTTTAATATATTATGCAACAGCATGAATCTTGACAAAGAAATAAAATTTTTAGAAAGGTGGACTTTGCGTATTCCGATAGGTGGATTGATTTTATGCTTCATTCTTCTTTTTCTTTCTACTGGCTGCAGCGGTACTTGGGTGTGGCAGGAAGACTATCCTAAGCATAGAACGATGTCTTTTAAATGTCCGCGCTGGAACTACGACGAAGCCTATGACGAGCTTCACCACATTTATACAACTAGACAACATGAACGAATCAAAATTAATGACAAGAAGTCAAGTAAGTGAAGAGCTTCTAAAAAGAGGTTATACTAAAAATGAATACCCCGGTGTTTGGGACACTCCAGATGGAGGAAAGGCGGCTTGGTTTATAGCCGCGAAAAGAGAGGGATTAGATTTTGATAGAAAAAGTTGGGGGCCAGAAATAACTAAAGCCAAACAAGAGTGGAGGGAGAAAAAGAAAAGTGGCCGCGCAATTTAATACTTATATAAAAGAGCTTCGGTCAAAAAAGTTCAAGCAGATTCCAAAACTAGCTGCGATTCTAAAAATAAAATATGAAATGTGGAGGAAAATAGAAAGAGGTATTAATCCACCTCCTAAAAAAAGTCTGTTAGTTAAGTTTTGCAACTTAGTAGGAGCTAAAGAATACGAAAAGAACCAACTTTTCACATTAGCTAAAAGATGGACGCCTCACCCAGACACAGGATCTTTAAGGCACCCGGTTTATCACGAAGGGCTAGACAGAGATTGGACCGAGGCAGTCTTAGCAGAAAATACCCCTGACTATACTATTCCTAAAGAATGGTCTAAATCAAATTAACTATCAGGGAAAGCTGAAGAGGGAGCAGTGAAAGCTGCTGTGTATCTAGCGACACCTTTTGTAATTCTTATTTCGTCAATGTAGCCGCCAAAATAATCATTACCCCCGTCATATTCTTTTCGACCTATATTAATACTATCGTTTAGACCACAGGGTCCTGACGATGTCGCTGATGCCTCCTCCGAACCGTTTATATATAATTTACAAGACGTACCGTTTCTTACAGCTGCAAAATGATACCAAGTATTAGTCGAAAGTGTTGACGAGCTTAACAAAAGTACTCTCCCGCCAGATGTCTCAAAGTCAAATCTAAATTTACCTGAAGTCAAAACAAAAGCTTCCCAAGCACCCACAGAAGGGGTTGCAGTTGGCCACTGAGACATTACGGTGCGATGATCGTCCAAATTTTCAAACCTAAACCATCCTTCGTAGGTAAAGTCTCCTGAACCCATTTGAAAATCTGAGCTAGACGCAATATCTAAGAAATCATTTACTCCATCAAATTCAGCACTAGCTCCGCCGAATTTAGATTGAGTTGTAGATATAACTGCGCCGCTTCTAGAAACGGATCGGGAATCGGGACCGCTATCGGTAAATGTCGTAGAGCCATTAGATCCGTCAAAATGCAATAACGCTAATATAGAGGAGAAATGTGGGTCCCCGCTACTACCGCCCGGAGTCCCCTCGTAAAGCCCAGTTAAAGTTATAGGTCTAAATGAACCATCAACAGAATCACCAATTAAACTATCTAGCCCAGCATAATGCAACGAGCTGTAATACACTCTACCTAAATGATTTCTAAGAAAAGCGTCGTCAGTAGCATCTCCAGAAGTCAAGACTCCCGTGATGTAAGGTTTGTACCCTGTCAACTCGGCTTTATTTGGCGCCGAGTGAATCATATTGAGAAGAGTAGTTTTCCCCTCGCCGTTATAAGTTGGATTAGTTCCTTGGCTCATTTAAATTATTTCCTTGTAGTTCTTTTGTTGTTTTCTTTCTCAACAACTTCTACTTTCATAGGTGACTGCGGTAGAGGTACTTCTTCCCAGCCTACAAATCCCGGATCGCTAGCTTTAGGTAAATATGGCTCTCCGCCATTCTTAGGAAGAGTCTTTTCAATCGTAAGTTGTTTTAACTGTTCGTTAGGCACCAACATCTTAGTTTTGCGATCTGTCATGTAAAAAACCGTATTACGAATTCCGACGCGAACTATACGCGCTTGTCGTCCAGAAATATAAATGATGTCATCATTATTAAAATCATTTCCCATAAACACGAGAACACCTTGAACAAAATTCATAATCATGTCTTTCGCCATAATTGTTATTATCGCAACGAGAAGTAGCCAGCCGTAATCACCCACCATTTGCTGAGCGAATGTTTCTGCTTGCTCTTTTGAAATACCTTCCCCTATAACGTTAACGACGTCCGAAGGTTGAATGTTTGTAATCCCGTTCATAACTTTTATAGTAATTACACGAAAACAAGTGTAAAATATAAACGATGGCAAAAGTTAAACGTGCAGGAGACTTTGAATCTCTTGAAGTAACGGACGGTAAGGTCAAAATTCACCAAAGAGAACCTATTAAGCCAAAAGATAATTTTTATATAGATGAACTTCCTTGGACAGAAAAACAAAAACGATTTATAGAGTTATCTCTTAGTAAAAACACAAGACTAATACTATGTAAAGGCCCAGCCGGAAGCTCTAAGACTTTAACCGCAGTTTATTCTGCGCTTCAGTTATTAAATAACTCTAAAGTATCAGATGTTATATATATGCGTTCTGCTGTAGAAAGCTCGGATTCCCGTTTAGGTTTTCTTCCCGGAGATGCAGATGAAAAACTTCATTATTACAACTTACCTTTCATGGACAAGCTAGATGAGCTTTTAAGTGAAGAAACTGTAAAAAAGCTACAGAAAGAAAAAAGAGTATCTATTCATCCTGTAAACTTCGCTAGAGGTATGAGTTGGAACAGCAAGGCTATACTTCTTGACGAAGCTCAAAACAGTTCCTTTCGAGAGATAGTCACAGTTCTTACGAGAATAGGGAAATACTCGCGTTGTTTTATTATGGCAGACCCAATGCAGACTGATTTAAAAAACGGTAACAGAGGGGGTTTTGAGAGACTTTACGATGCTTTTGATGACGATGAGAGTAGGTCTATGGGTATTCATACTTTCGAATTCGACGAAAGTGATATTGTCAGGTCCGAACTTACAAAGTTTATAGTGACAAAAGTTAATCAGATCCCTCTTTAGCCCAACCTGCTTTTTTAATAATCTTAGCTAATCTAGGAGCAAACTTCCTTACGTCTTTTTCTGGAATGTCCCAAAAGAAGGCGTGAGTAACTTCTTCTATTAAAACACTAAGAGTCCTGTTTTCCCTAAGAGTTGGGTCTATAAGTATCTTTGGGTCTTTTACTTGTGGATTACAGCAGAGGCCATCAGCGTTATAGCTACGATGGGGTTTTCTCCACTTGATTTCATATTCCACACCTTCGCAGTTGGAAAACTTTATATTTTCCATACTAAAACTTACACTTTTTTTTGTATATTTTTAAAAAAGTTATAAAATATATAGTGTAAATAACTTTATGAAGATTTATTGTAGTAGTTGTGGCGCCGGTACTTCCTATTCTATGCAGAAACCCAAGTTCTGCAGTAGTTGCGGGAAATCTTACATGGCTTCTACTGCGAAGACTAAACCCGTTAGAAAAGTAATCGAACAAACAATAGAAGAAGATTACGATGACGAGGATAATTTTCAAGTAGGTATAGACTCGTTAGAGTTTGACTTTAAATCTTTTAACTCAAACGTACACAGATTGGGAGATATTGTGGGTAGTGCGACAGAGGGAGACGCAGGAGAATCTAGAGAAAGAGATGGAAGTTATACAAAAACAAATATTGAGAAGGACTTTCTGAATGATGCTGGGAGCATAAAGAAGTTCTAGCATGCCAAGAAAAAAGAAGCTAAAGTTCGAAGACTGTATAGAAAAAATAGACCTCGAAATAAACAAGAGGAGAAGTCGTTGGAACTTAACGGCTTTATCTTGGATGGATTTTGATGATGTTTCTCAAATTATCAGAATACATATTTTTAAAAAATGGCACCTATATGATCAATCCAAATCTCTTGCGCCTTGGATAAATACTCTGATTTCAAATCAGATTAAAAACTTAATAAGAAACAATTATGGAAATTATTGCAGGCCATGCTTAAAGTGCGCGGCAGCAGAGTCAGATTCTTTGTGTTATATCTACGGCACTCAATGTTCTTCATGTCCTTTATTTGCGCAATGGGAAAAAACTAAAAAAGCAGCTTATCTGACTAAATTACCAACGCCCCTAGAATCAGTTCAGCAAGAAACAGAGAAACTTGAGCTTCAAGAGTTTGACTTTAACACTGTACTAAAAAGGCTAAACCTTAAACTTAAAAAAGTCTTAAAATCAAATGAGTGGACAGTTTATGAAAACTTATATTTAAAAAACAAGACTGAGCAGGAGGTAGCTAAAATTTTAGGATATAAAACCTCAGAGAAAAATCGCAGCCCGGGCTATAAGCAAATAAAAAACATTAAAAAATCTATTATCGAAAAAGCTAAAGAAATTATTTCCGAGGATGTAAACATATGAAAAAGAAAGACGAAATCATTTTAACCAAAGAGCAGCAAACTCAGATAGACGACTTGTATGATAACGGAGGCGTTACTGCTATTAAAGAGTTAGTTGCTTTAGTCTTTCCTAATATAGATGAAAAATATAGAGACGGAAGAAGTGTTTATGGAAAGGCTATAAAAACCTACCTAGCTTCTAGAGGTAAAAAAACTGTCGCCACCTCAGATAAAAAAGAAGCTTACGAGCTATCTCAAGAAGAAAGAGACTTCTTGTATAATAACTGTACTACGATGAAAGTTTCTGACATGTGCGAAACTTTGTATGGAGAGAAAATAAACCCTTCTGAAATGAGATTTAGGGCATGTAGCGCATTTGTAAAAACTATTGATGATAAAGTAGTCCTGTCGGAAGTAGTAAGAGAAGTATCTCCTAGCGACTATTTGCCACCCAAAAACGAAACCAAAGCTATCGCCAGAATTAATAAGTACGTGCACGAAGGGATAGATAAAAACAATTTAAAAGCTTCTGATAAAAAAAATATTTCTAGACTTATTGCTTACATGCATACTTACAGATTTTTACATCAAATATCAAACTATGCATCTCAAGATAATAGAGAACTTTTCGAAAGTAGTTTTGTAAGATATACTCATGATAAGCCAGACTTGACACAAGAAGAAGTAGACCAGTATATTGTTCTGTCCGCAGAGGTGGTGATAGCTTCAAATATTCAAGTTAGAGTAGAAAGACTTCAAGAGCTTCTAGATCAAGCTGCCGAAGAAACTGAAGGTAAAAGAATGGCCATGAGTTTAGTTGAGTCTATCAACACAGCGCAAACAGAATATAATCAGTGTGTCAACAGACAAACAAAGCTTCTGAATGAGCTGAAAGAAAAAAGAAGCCAAAGACTTAGTAAGCAGATTAAAGAAAACGCATCCATACTCAACTTAGTAGAAATGTGGAAGGACGAAGAATCTCGCCATAAGATGATTAAACTGGCCGAAATCAGAAAGAAAGCTTTAGAGGAAGAAGTCGAAAGACTTTCTACCATGGACGAAATTAAATGTAGGATTATGGGCCTAACAGAAGAGGAGGTCTTGAATGGTTAAGTGCGAGGAATGCGGCAAAGAATTTCCATCTGAGAGAAGTCTTCACGCTCATTTAAAAAGCCATAAGCTAAAAATAAAAGATTATTACTATAAGTATTTTCCGCGTAGAGACAAGTATAATAACGAGCTAATAAAGTTTGTTAATAAAGAGAGTTATTTTGCTACTGATTTTAATAATAAAAATAATTTAAAAAAATGGATGTCTCACGTAGAACCTCCTGTAGCAAAAGAATATTTTAAGAATTTTCTCATAGGTAGAAAAGAGAAAAAAGATTTAGAGTTTGCGCCTTGTCAAGTAGAGCTTAGGTCTTTAATGAGTCCATCTGTAGCTTACTATCAAAAAGTTTTTGGTGACTACAATAAAATTTGCGAAGAAGTAGGGCTTTCTACGAAATACAAAACAATATCAGAACCTTTAGGTTACTATCCAGAAAAATATAAAAATGAAAAAATTTATATAGATACAAGAGAGCAGCAGCCTTTAGATATCATAGGGGTCAATACAGAAGTGAAAGGTTTAAAGTATGGAGACTATGCCCTAAGCAATAAAGAATTAGCTTGTAATTGTTACATAGAAAGAAAGTCCATACAAGATTTAATAGGTACTCTAAGTGGAGGATACGAAAGGTTTTGTAATGAAATAGAAAGGGCCGAATCAGAAAATGCTAATCTTATAGTTTTAATCGAGAACGATTATAATTCAAGCTTAATGTTTCACAAGATGAAGAGGACTTACAAGAAAAATGTAAGGACTAATCCCCAGCACATATTTCATAATATCAGAACTTTGATACAAGAATATCCAAACATTCAATTTTTATTTGTTAAAGATAGAATAGAATCAGAAAGAGTTATGAAAAGAATATTTTTTAGCAACTGCGAGTACAAAGATGTAGACCTGCAGTATGCTTACGATTTGAAATTGTTATGAGAGGTAAAATTGAGCTAACTTATGAGCAAGCTTTGATTCTTTTATTCTTAATTATTCTTATAGCTTATTTAGACTAAGATGTGGTACGTGCATGAAAAATATAAAAGAGAAGTAACGGACACAAATCTGGAGCTTTTGGATTTAAAAGGCGAGCTAGATTCTAAACAAGCTAAGATATCTCTTGCTAAGTTTTTAAGAGCAAACTTGGGTTTTACTGTAGAGTTAATCTCAGGAATAAAACTTGCGCCGTTTCAAGAAGTTACTCTCAAAGGTTTCTTTAATAGGAACTTTAATATGTGTGTCTGGGGGCGCGGATGCGGTAAGACTTTTATCGCATCCGTGTACTGTTTTTTACAATGCATCTTCGAGCCGAATACAAAAATCCTTATAGCTGGCCCGACATTTCGTACTGCTAGATTTATATTTCAAAACCTTGAAAAGATAGTAGAGACTAAGGGCGCAGAGCTGCTAGCTCAAGCTTTCGGGGCTAAATCTAAACGTAACGATCAGTTCGAATGGAGGATAAACGGCGGAAGCATCACAGCGATTCCTTTGAGCGGCGAAAAGATTCGTGGTTTCCGTGCGAACATTCTTGTACTTGACGAGTACCTGCTATTACCAGAAGAGACTATTAAAACAGTTCTTATGCCGTTCTTGGTTGCACCGCAAGACATGGCAGAAAGAATTAGAGTTAGAGAAATAGAAGACTCTTTAATCAAGAACGGTAAGATGGAAGAAAAAGATAGGATGGTGTTTGAAAACAAATCAAAAATGATAGCGCTATCTTCTGCAAGCTACAGTTTCGAGAATCTTTATAAAACATACAAAGAGTGGATGGGTAATATCTACTCCGATGATATGCTTGATTCTAAATATTTTATATCTCAAATGGGGTTTGACTCTGTTCCAGAAGATATGATTGATAAAACTGTTATTGAAGAAGCTCAATCAGGAGGTAGTTCTAACTCTTCTTTCCAAAGAGAATATAGAGCGCAATTTACAGACGGAAGTGATAGTTATTTTAGCGCAAAAAAGATGCACGAGTGCACTGTGCCGGACGGAGAAGCCCCGCACACTTTAATTGCTGGCAATCCAGAAAAAGAGTACATACTTGGTATAGACCCTAGTTTTAGTAATAGCCCTAGCTCTGATTATTTTGCGATGTCGCTTATTGAGTTAGATGAAGACTCTTATACTTTAGTTCATTCATACGCTGTCGCAGGAGGCGATCTAAAAAATCATATCAAATATCTTTTTTACTTATATAAAAATTTTAATATCAAGATGATAATTATTGATAATGCTGGATATCAATTTATCGATAGTGCTAATGAGTCTGAAATATTTAGAGAAGCTGGGTTAGAGATTAAGTTTTTTGACTTTAATACAGAAAAACAAGGCGTGGCTTACGATCAAGAACTTAAAAAAGTTAAAAGAACTTACAGCCCCAAAGACAACGTAGTTTGTTTTAAGCAAGTGTTTAGTTCTGATTTTTTAAGAAACGCTAATGAATACTTACAATCTTGCATAGATCATAAGAAAATATTTTTTGCTTCTAGAACTGCTGCATCGGGAAGCTTCTTCTCAAGGTTGTCATCCACTAAGATACCGCTAAAGCTAACTCACTTTAACGATATAGGAGAAATGATAGAAACTCAGGATGACTTGATCTATCAAACTAAGAAACAATGCGCGCTAATTGAAGTTAAGTCTACCGCAAAAGGTACGCAAAGTTTTGACCTGCCACAACATCTTCGTAGGAGCAACTCTGCCAATCGCGCAAGAAAAGATAATTACACAACATTAATGTTAGGCAATTGGGCAGTGAAAGCATATAATGATATGAGGAATGTAAAAGTTGAAGAAGTTAACGCGACTTTTGTTCCAAGAATGATTGATTAAGTGTAATTTAAAGTTAAAATGGCAGTTAAGAGAAAAGCTAAGAACGAAAACACCGCTAACGAACCACTAATGGCTGGCGGAGATTTGATTGAGACTGTCGCTTCTACTAGATCGCGGCGCAACAAGGCTGGATCTATTGAACGGACCGATAGATATAGAAACATTGATGATGGCATAATCCCGTTCAGGTACTCCCAAGGAGTAACAAATAATTCTAGCCTAGATATTAGAGACACTATAGTTTTGTGTCAGAAAGCTTACTATAATTTTTCTGTTTTTAGAAATACTATCGATCTAATGACAGAGTTCTCTATGAGCGACATCTATTTTACTGGAGGGAGTAAAAAAGCAAAAGATTTTTTTGATGCTCTTTTAAAAAAAATAAATATTAATAATTTACAAAGTAAGTTCTTTAGAGAGTATTACAGATCTGGTAATGTTTTCATCCATAGATTTGATGCAAATGTTACTCAGTCGGACGTAACTAGAATGACTCAAACTTTTGGGCTCACTTCGAACGCATCTTTTACAATACCTGCTAGATACATAATTTTAAACCCTGCTGATATACAGATTTCAGGTAATATAACTTTTGCAACCGGAGAGTTCAGAAAGATACTTTCGGACTATGAATTAGAAAGACTTCGCAACCCAAAAACAGAAGAAGATAGACAAGTATTAGAAAGTCTAGACCCAGAAGCCATAAAACAGATTAAAGGCCAAGGGGGCAGAAAGCCCGGATATAATGCGGTATCTATTCGCCTACCTATGGACAAAATGACCGCTGTTTTTTACAAGAAGCAAGACTATGAACCTTTCGCGGTACCGATGGGCTATCCTGTTTTAGAGGACATTAACTGGAAACAGGAAATGAAGAAGATGGATATGGCTCTAACTAGAACCACGAATCAATCTATTCTTCTCGTTACTATGGGGACAGAGCCTGAAAAAGGCGGAGTGAATCAAAAGAATCTTCTGGCTATGCAGAAGCTATTTGAAAATGAGTCTGTAGGACGTGTTCTTATTTCTGATTATACAACTCAAGCAAAATTTGTTATTCCTGATATCGCTGGTATTCTTGATCCTAAAAAATATGAAGTATGTAATCATGACATACAAATGGGGTTAAACAACATTCTGTTAAGTGATGAGAAGTTTGCTAACTCTAGCATCAAAGTGCAGGTGTTTATGGAAAGACTTAACGAAGGTAGAAAAGTTTTTATCCATGACTTCCTAATGCCGGAGATAAAAAGAATCTCTAAGGAGATGGGCTTCAAAAACTATCCTACTCCTAACTTCGAAGACTTAGATCTAAGAGATAATTCTGTTTACGCAAGAGTTTATAGCAGGTTAATTGAACTAGGAGTACTAACACCAGAAGAAGGTATACAAGCCATCGAATCTGGACGTATGCCAACTATGGAAGAATCTGTGGAATCTCAGCAAAAATTCAGAGTGTTAAAAGACGACGGATTGTACGAGCCAGTCTTAGGTAATAAACCTCCAAAAGAATTACCAAAAGATAAAGCTAAACCAGTGCCTCAACCCAAAGGCAGACCTGAAGGCACTGGCAGGCCAAAAGAAACAGACACTAAAAACCCTATTGGGTTAACTGCAAACAAACAAACTAGATTTAGTTTAAGTAAGGTAAGAGATAATTTAAATTTAGCGGACAAACTTAATTTAGAAGTTGAAGCTTCACTTAGACAGCTACATAATCGCAAAAGATTAAATAAAGGTCAAAAAGAAATAGCTCAACAAATTTCTAACATTGTTATACATAATGAGGACCCAGAAAACTGGTTAGCTAAAGCTGGTAGATACGCTGCTGAACCGATAGATAGAAATGAGGAAAGAGTAAAAGAAATACAGTCTATTGCTTACGAGCATCAAGTAGATGATTTTCTAGCTGGTATACTTTATTGCAGTAAGTATGATGGAGACTAATGTCAAGGATAATTTACAACGCGGAAGGTCTTTTTGTAGGACCATCGGGTTCTAACTTCCTAGATTATGTAGGAGGAGAACCTCACGACAGTTACGCTAATCCTTTAACCACTCACAACTTAATAAAACAGATAGACAGAGTGCAAGCTTTGTCGTATGACATATCTGTTCCTCATACTCAAGTTACGCAATTTAATACTAGGTCTGTTGTAAGTAGGCCTATAATAAATGCGCCTGAAGTAAGTTTTTCTTTTTCGTATCTTGTTTCAGATGTATCTAACGAAGCTAAGATGGGGCTATATGTAAACTACGCACAGTTTGAAGAGCCCTACTCAGGCTCACCTTTCTTTTCTAACAATACTGGGCAAAGTCTGATATCAGGGTTTGCGGCAGAAGACGAAACTAATAAACAACATTATCAAGAGGGGACCTCTGACCCTTATTTTCCAAATCAATCTTTTAGAGACAAAAAAAATTACTACCTTGCAGTCAGGTCAGATAAAGAAGATTTATATACTGGAACTAATTTAGAGGACTTGACGAAAAGAGATAATCAAGACTTTGTAGACACTGATGCGCCAAATCATAATTTAATATCTTTTGGTCGCTGCTATATGAACTCATATTCCACAGAAGCTTCTGTGGGAGATTTTCCACTAGCGAATGTTTCTTTTGTAGCTGAGAATGTTATGTTTGAAACTAGCGGTAGCGGTTTTTTAAGCCCTATGATAGAACCTAAAAGTGGCAATCAATTTAACAATTTAAATTCTGTCTTGCCCAAAAGGCAAAGCAGAAACCCTATATCTGTTGTCCGACCGGGAGATATAAATTTTACTACTGATTCTTTTTCTGGGCTGGGCGTTGATTTTGCTAATCTACATTTAGAATCTTATGTTATATCATTCGATATACCTAGGGGGGCAGAAGCTAATTTAGGGCACAAGTTTCCTATTAGCAGAAAAGTAAATTTTCCCGTGCCTGTTCAACTAAGCATCAATGGAATCGTTGAGAACATGAGTTCGGGATCTTTAATAGATTTAGTTAATCTAAACCAAGATTATGATTTCTCTATAACTTTAAGTATGCCTAGAAATTGTGACACTCCATCTACTGGAGAGCCGATACAGGCAGGTAGCACTACATTTGAAAACAGAGATGACCCTTTAATCAAATATTCTTTTAATAAGGCCAAGCTAGACGCTTTTAATTACGACACGGCTATTGGTGATAATAAAAATTTCTCAGCTTCTTTTAGCACAGAGCTAGACCCAGATGATTTAACCAGAGGGTTTTTTATTAGCGGGCTTTTAGGGGACAGAAAACTAGAAGACTTTCACCTACTAGAGACAACTGATGCCATGGACGGCGGCACAGGAGACTTTGAAAGGTTCCATTTAGAACTAGAAGAATCTAATGGATTGTTGGTAGACAACTACATACCATTGTACTAAAAAGTGTATAATAATATAGGAATAAGGAATGCCAAATAAAAAGATATCTCAGCTTTCTACGATTTCTCCGGTACCAACTGGAGGGCTTATGCTCGTTTCTAATGGTGGGGTTAGTAGGAGCGCGACAGTAAAAGATGTTGCAGAGGCTATAACTGACTCTGTTACTACGTTTACAGGCATGTCCGACACTCCAGATGCCATCAGCGGAAATATGTTTGTCGTTGGCAATCCCGGAGGAACAGAATTAATTTTTACAAAAAACCTAAATTTAGGAACAGGAACTTTTGTAGAAACTTCGCAGACTGGTGATTTTATAGATACTTCAGACACCGGGAACTTTCTTTTCGAATCATCGCTTTCTGGAACATATTCTACACAGTTTGACGTAACAGCAGCCGGTGGAAAGTATTTGATTAGCGAAGTGACCGCAGGTAGTCACACAACTACAACACAAGTCCAACAATTACAGATAAACTTACAAAGGGGCAACACTTATAAATTTAGAACAGATTCTAGTACAAACGGTCATCCTTTTATTTTTGTCACCGAAGGGTTAGGCGGTGGATATACTTACGAGTACACTTCGGGTATTACCAACTCTAGGGCTCAAAATGGAACTGCTCTATATTTCAGAGTGCCTCAGTCTGCCCCCAGTAATTTATTCTATCAATGCGGCGTTCATTCAAACATGGGCGCAAGAGTAAATATATATGACAATACAGGTAACCTAGTCGACACTTCTATGACTGGGTCATTTTTAACTTCGGCAAACACAGGTATTTTAATCGGAACGAATCAAACTGGAGACTTTTTAACTTCAGCGAACACAGGAATACTTGTAGGCGTCAATCAAACAGGCGATTTCGTAAGCACTTCTATCACGGGAAATATTTTAGTCGGTAAGGAAGAAACAGGAGTTTTTCCAACGGGCGAAGGTACTAGTGGTTATTTCGCAAAGTGGATAGAATCTGGAGTCTTAACCACAGGGCTGGTATTAGAAGACAGCGCAAGTTTTCACCCCTATATTGATAAAAATTTAGGTAAGTCAAATAAGAGGTGGGGCAGGCTTTTTTGCAAAACTGTAGATGCTGTAAATGATGGATTTACTTTCATAGAATCAGAAACCACTAGCGCTACAAGCAGGGCAGTTGTTAGGTCTGTAAATAGCGATGGAAACTATTTAAATTTAAGAGCTGCTTCTACGGGAGATTCAACTTTAAATATCGGGTCAGGTCACTACGCTATTTATGGCACGCAGTCTGGCAAGAAGATGTTTATAGGTAACCAACAAGATATAAACTTTCACGCTTCTTCTCAATCTATAACTAGCAGCGGTATTTCTTTTATAGCACAATTTTTAAAGACTGGGCATATAAAACTAAATGAAAAAGTAACTTTTAGTGACGCCTATACATTTCCAACAAGCGATGGGTCTGCGAAAAATTTCTTGGCTACGGACGGAGCTGGCAATATATCATTCTCTGGAGCAGCAGGTATAACGGGTGGCTTAGCAGCATCTTTCATAGAGCTTGACGACACGCCTTCTTCACTAGGATCTGCCGGGCAAGTCGTGACAGTAACCGCAGACGGTACAAGCTTAACTTTTTCTGGTATTAGTCCTGCAGGCGGAGATGCTTTCACAGGAAACTTTTTAGATTCATTAACAGATACTCCATCCACTTATGCTGGTAATGCTGGTAGTATCGTAGTTGTTAAGACTGGTATTGATGGATTAGAGTTTAAGGCTTCTGGAGATTTCGTTGGTGCTTCTGAGACTGGAAATTTTGTAGACACAGCTTCTACAGGAATCTTAGTTGGCACTAATCAAACTGGCGAGTTTGTAGATAAAACTACAACGGGGAGTCTTTTGGTTGGCATTAACATGACAGGAAACCTTGTTAACACTGCCATGACAGGAAGTCTGGTAAGCACAAGCATGACAGGGAATAGTTTGTTAGGCTCAGATTTTTCGGGGACAATTACAAGTCAGGTTGATTCTGGTATATACTCAGATTACTCTGCGGAATATAATGTTAACATAAACACTAGCGCAAACGCTATAGAAATTATAGAAACTAGTCCTTTAAATTCTGGCCAGCGTGAAGTTTTAACTAAACCAGAATTAGTCTTACATAAAGGGAACACTTACAAATTTAATATTACAGGCGGAACTGGAGTATTTTTTGGAATATCTACAGGACTGAATGAATATAGTAACGTTGCTTTATTTAACTCTGGCCAAGACGAAGTAGGCGTCGCTAAAGGTATAACAGAAAGCTACTTTTTCAGAGTCCCACAAGATGCACCTAAGTACTTGGCTTACAATGCCTTTAGTACAAGGACGCCTTCCATAGCTGGCCATGGTCTTAATAATATGGGAAATCTTATTAAGACTTCAGATGACGCAGTAAAGGTTATAAGCGGTGTTCATTCTGGGATACATTGGGACAGCGGAAATATTCAGTACGTTACTATAGGCACCGGGTCCTCTGTCCCTAGTAGCGTAGATTTTTTATTCCATAACGTAAAAGAAGGTGAAACACTTAAGATGTACATTCAGAATAAGCATACTTCTGAAATGAACTGCAACTTTGTGTCAGGCAGCCCTAATCAAGTATTTGCTCCTACTACAGCAAACGGCGATAACGTCTTCCCAACAGTAGGTGCTGGCAAGACTAATTTCTACGAGTTCACAAGAATACATACTGGTATATTTGTTCAGTATAATACAGGTTACATTTACTAATGTCCTACAGGAGATACGCAGGAGATAAGTTTATAGGTCCAACTGGGATAGATAATTTCCCAACTGACGTGGCCGATGGTGCTACTCTTACTACAACAGGAGTTGCTTCCGCAGAGTACGGTCAATATATAAAAGCTGGCGGAGTATGGAGAAAACTAACAGAATCTGAGTTTGTTCAACTTACTGGAACTACTAGCAGTCAAACCAGCACCATAACCCTAACTGGACTAAGCAGCATTTACGACATTAGAGGAGTGTATTCTGGTCAGGGAGCTTTTGAATCTAGTTCTCAAGTAAGATGTTTTGTGGGAGGCGTTTTGCAAAATCCCGCTAATTATAACTTAGAACAAGTTGGTAGTATTTCTAATATAGTGTTCGACCATGACGTTCTTTCTGGCGTTAGAACTCAAGTTCTCTATCATATTTAGGCCGTGTAATAGATTTTGGTATGAAAGCACTTTCAGGCAAAAAAACTTACTTTACCGCTGGTGCAGCGGTTTTGACGGCTCTCGGCGCATATTTCGCTGGAGAGGTAGATCTGCAGACAACTATATCTGCTCTTTTCGCATCGCTAATGGCTATTTTCCTTAGAAAAGGAATTACTTCCGAGGCTAAAAAGGCCGCGGCCCCAGCAGAAGAAAAGCCAGCAGAGTAATGTCTTGGCTCAAGTCTATCTTAGCTATACTTGGTTCTCTGTTCAAAGTAATAGATAAAAAAACTTTGTCTTACGAGGAAAAAGTAGATAAGATAAATAGAGACAAGAAGGAACAAATAAAAGATGATTGGAAAGATACTCAAAACGAAATTGATCGTGCCTTTCGCGCTGCTAAGTCTCGCAACAGGATGCAAGACAGCAAAACCGAATAGTAATATTTCCATTCCTCAAGTTCCTCAAGATATAGTCCAGAGGTTGATGACTCACCCTCAAATTGATAAAGCTTGGGAGCATGTTCCAGAATTTACTCGTGATGTATTAAAAACAATTTCAGATCAATCTGCAGAGATTGAGCTTCTGAAAACTAAATAAATTATGAAAAAACTATTAGTATTCATGATCGCATTGGTAGTCTTCTCCGTTCCGGTAGAAGCTAAAGAGAAGAAAGAAAAGTGGTTTGGTGCTGGCGTAAAACCAGACCCAACCTTAACAATCCCCTTTGTGGGAGTAAAGGCACCGCTTCCAACTGCCTGTATCGGCAAGGACGTGTCTGCTTCTTTTGACTTTAAATGCGATAAAAAAAGTATCTCTTTTAAATTGCCGTACTTCAAGTTCGAGTGGGATTTTCCCGGTCTTTCTTTAGGGCGCGGCGATAAAAAGATTACGCTAGGTAATAAGTAAAGTATTAAATGCACTTTAAACGTGCTACACTCTAGAAGTGTTTTAACGACGATCTGCAAAGATACTTAGAATCGCACCCGCTCTTTATGAGCGGGTTTTTTTCTAAAAACGCATAAATACGTGTATAAATATACTAAGTGGCAAATAACAATCACATTATATTAGAGATTACTTCCGCAGAAAAGGAAGTTACTCAAGACCCTTTTATAAATTATTCGCTGAAAGTAAAGAAATACTTAGAAACAAAAGCCACTGAAGTTAAAGGCGTGGGTATAGAAACTTTAATAAAAGTTTTTAAATCTGCCGGAAGAGATTGTAGTGATATTAAATATTGCGCCGCAAGAATAAATAACTTTTTAGAAGTGTTCTCTGATTACAAAAATTTTAAAACTGCTGTTGCAAACAACTTTGAACCAAGCGAAGAATGTTTAGCGGTCGCTATAATAGAATGCAAAGATCACGATATAGATGAAATTGAATTTGAAGACGTAGATCAGTTTTATCTAGAAACAAAAGACGAATTTAAAAACTCAATAGATATAGAAATATGATTGTTGATTTTACAGATAAAATACTCGAGGCTAAAGAAAAGAAAACTTTAAATAAGCCCTTTCGCACCCCGGGTGGACCTAAGAAGTTTTCTGTCTATGTTAAAAATGAAAAAGGTAACGTAGTTAAAGTTAACTTCGGCGATCCTAATATGGAAATTAAACGCGACGATCCTGCTAGGCGTAAAAGCTTTCGTGCTCGTCATAACTGCGACAACCCCGGTCCAAAGACAAAAGCTCGCTATTGGTCTTGCCAGCAATGGCGCGCCGGTAAAAGAGTTCAGGGGTCAGAAATAGATTACGAGTGGGACGGTCAAACTTTTTTCGACCACGACGAGTTATTAACGATTAACCCTGCTCTAGCTTTTGTCGAAGAGGAAGTTGCTGATGACGGTGACTGCGGATGCGGTAATTGTGATTGCGATGAGATTGAAGCTAAGCACGACATGAAAAAGTATAGCTTCAATAACCCCGGTCAAGCTATGCAAATGGCAAAGAAGATGGGATTCGATGATATTCACACTCATGGCGAAGGTGACGATACAGTGTTTATGCCCGGTCCGAGTCATGAAGCTTTGATGAAAAAGCTTGGCGAATCTAAAGCTGAAGAGGAATACGCTAGCCTTTGGGAAAATATCAAAAAGAAACGCGACAGAATCAAAAAAGGTTCTGGAGAAAAAATGAGAAAAAAGGGTGCTAAAGGTGCACCCACTTCAGAGCAGATGGAGAAGGCTAAGAAAGCTTCTAAAATAAAGAAGAAAAGCTATGGCTCAGAAGAGTACGTGATGTCTCAAGAAGAGTTTGAAGAAGTCATGGATTTGGAAGAGATGGAGTTTTGGAAAGAAGAATCTGATGCAGCTAAAAGACCGGGAAGAAAGTCCGGCGCGCAAACTCCCGCTAAACCTAGCGAGAGAAGAAAAGGTTCTTCTAAGAATAAACCGGGCAGCGCAGGAAAGGGTGGTCCTTCCATTACTTTCTCAGAGAAAGTGACAAAGTCTTTAAAAGAAAAAGTTAAAAACCATAACGCAAAGAGCAAAAAGAAAGTTACTCTTTCTCAGCTTAAAAAAGTCTATAGAAGAGGAGCAGGCGCGTTCTCTTCTTCTCACCGTCCCGGCATGAGCCGTGGTGGCTGGGCAATGGCACGCGTTAATATGTTCTTAAAAATGAAGCGCGGTGGCAAAGTAAAAGATTCTTATAGAAAAGCTGACGGAGATATTTAAAAATGAAAACTAAGTATACGACTATTTTTAGTTCCCATATTAGGCCGCTAGTGTCTGAAGAAAAAGACCAGCATCTAGCGTTAGCCTCTATGGTTGATTTAGAAAAGTTCGTCCCAGAAGTAGACACAGACGCCAACTATGATTTGTTGCCTGTAGCGTTTAACGCTTTCGTTGCAAACAGAGTTAATAAAAATGGCGATGTAGTAGATACTGAGACAGCTATAGCGATGCACAAAAACTTTGTTAACAAGCCTGTTAACATTGAGCATAATCGTAAATCTGTAATTGGCACTATCCTCACAGCAGGTTTTTCTTCTTTTGGAGACGACAAACCTTTGTCTGAAGAAGAAGTTAAAGACATGAAAGGTCCTTTCAATGTAACTCTTGGCGGAGTTATCTGGAAGATTACAGATAAAGAGCTCGCCGATAAAATAGAAAATTCTAGCGACCCAACTAGCGACGATTACATGAATATTAGCGCTAGCTGGGAACTTGGCTTTAACGAATATAACATTGTTGTTCTCGAGGCCGAAGAGAAAAATATTGAAAATGCTAGAATTATTTCTGACCCGCAAGAAGTCGAAGCCTACCAAGGCAAGCTAAGAGGCTTCGGCGGCGAAGGTAAGTTGGACGACGGGTCTCATGTTTACAGAAAAGTAGTAAACAAGGTAGTTCCTCTAGGGATTGGCTTGACTGAAAATCCCGCGGCCGATGTAAAAGGCGTTCTGGTAGCATCGGAAGATACACAAATTGAAGCCGAAGTTGCCGAACAAAATGAAGAAAAAATTTCCCAAAATACTAAAACAAATGTAAGTATTCAAAAGGTGGAAGCTATGAAAATAGAAAATATCACAGACATCAATGACGAGTCCTTGCAGACTCTTAAAGCTTCTGCGATTCATGAGTACATTCAAGAGAGTCTGAAGGATGCCTCTGAGAAGTTCACTTCTGAGAAGCAAGAAAAAGAAGACGCTCTTGCTGAAGCTAATGAAAAGCATGAAGGTCTGCTGAAAGAGCACGAAACTCTTAAGGCAGAGCTAGAGTCCGTCAAGGAGAAGTTAGCTTCTCTTGAAACTGAAAAGGTAGAGAGAGAAATGCTAGAGCAGTTCAATCAAAGAATGGCCTCCTTCGACGAGCGTTATGACTTGACTGACGAAGACCGCAAGGTTCTCGCTAGTCAGATCAAGGACTTGACCGAAGAGGATTTCACCGCCTTTGATCAGAACATGACGGTTCTTCTTTCCTCTAAAGTGAAAACTGAAGAGACTGAAGAAGTTGTAGAAGAAGTAGAAGCCTCTGTTGCTGAAGAAGTAGTCGAGTCTGCTGTTGAAAACGCAGAAGTCGAAAAGGAAACTGTTCCTGTTTCTTCTCCGGCTGAAGAACCTTCTATTACTGAAAAGTATAGTAAAGCTTTTAGTATCGAAAACTTCGATATCAAACTCTAATAGGAAAACCAAAATATTATGGCAAATGAAAGACTAATGCCCTTCCGGGATTATGATGAGCACGATGTCATCAATTTGTTTGCGTTTGGTGATACAGCTGTTGTTCTTAATGATTCAACCACCGTTGAGGCTGGTTCAGTCGTTAAGATTAAGACTGGCTGGAAAAACACCGACGAAACGCAACTTTTGACTGACGTTGGAGCTTCTTACAATAACGTTGTTTCTCAACGTTATGGCGTTAACGCAGAGGTCGAGTACGCAAATGGTGGCGATGAGACACCACTTGGTATTCTTCTTTATGACGTTAGAGAGTTCGACGAAAATGGCGAAAGACTTAAATTCAATCCGCAGAAAGCTGCTGAACTTAACGCAGCTATCAGTGGTCAGGCCGTGCCGATTGCTACGAGAGGTATTTTCCTCTTCGCTACTGGCGCGTTCACTGCTGCTGGCTCTGTTGGTGCTGGGTCTAACCTTTACGCTAGTGGTGATGGCAAATTAACCTCGACAGTTGCTGAAAACACGAAGGTTGGTAAAGCTATTGGTGACCCTGATGCTGATGGTAGCGTCTTGGTGAAACTTGAACTGTAATTAATAGGAGAATTATAAAATGAAGTTAAAATTTAAAGAAACTCCAGAACAAGTTGAATTGATCAAAGCGATGGGCTCTAAACGCCCAGAGGTTTCTCGCGAAGCTTCCGAGGCTTTTGCAGCTTTTATTGGCCCTGTTATCCAGCAGGTGCTTCTTCAAGCTGACACAGCTTCGTCTGTTTATTCCGACGTTGTTTACGACGAAGACGACAATCCGAGCTACCCGCTCGATTTGTTTTTCGAGCAGAGAAATGCTGATAACTACGTTTCTGTAGTGCAGCAGAATATCGCTGGTGGTCTTCCGAGCTCTCAAATTGCTGGCGCAAACGAGTTGAAGGTAGCTACCTACAAGCTCGACGCTGCCGTTAGCTTTTTGAAGAAGTATGCTCGCCGCGGTCGTCTTGACGTAGTTAGCAAGGCTGTTGAGCGTATGGCTCAGGAAGTCTTGGTGAAGCAAGAGCGCAATGCGTGGGCGGTTATCCTTAAAGCTCTCTCTGAGGGTAAAGGTACTGGTTCTAGCAATGGTGCTCACATTGTTAATAACGTTGGTAGCACTGAAACCTTCCAGCTCGATACCTTGAATGCGATGATTACTCGTATGAAGCGCATCAACAAGTCGTTCGCTGGCGGTACTGCTGCTCAGGTCTACTCCGAAGGCATCACTGATCTCTTCGTCAGCCCTGAAGTTAAGCAAGATATCAGAGCGTTCTCATATTCTCCGATTGGTAATAACGCTAATCAGAACATTCCTGATGACGCGAAGAGCGACGCTTATAGAGCTGCTGGTATTGCTAATATCTTCGGTATTAACATTATCGACTTGCAGGAACTCGGTGTTGGTCAGAAGTACAATACATTGTACGAGACCTTCAGTGACTCCGCTGGTTTGGCTGGCGCTGTTAACGAGGCTGGTGCTACAACCACTTCCGCGTTTAACGACGGTTCTAGCCACGAGTTGGTGCTCGGTGTGGATGCTAGCCGCGAGGCTCTTATTCGCCCAGTTGCTCGTAACTCTGAGTCTGGCGCAACGTTCAGCGCATTGCCGGATGACCAGTTCACTCAACGTGCCGATAAGACCGGTTTCTACGGTTCTGTCGAAGAGGGTCGTGTTTGTATCGACGCTCGCGTGCTTGTTGGTGGTCACCTCAAGCGTTCTTAATAAAACGTTAAATAATTCAAAGCCCGTCGACTTCGGTCGGCGGGGTTTTTATTTCTATTTATTAGATTATTTGTGTATTTTATATATAATAAGGAAAGGTTAAAGGTTATGGCAGTTAAAAGGAAAAAGAAAAGTTTAGATAGTATTAATCAAACTCATGCTAAGGTAGAAAAGAAGTTTGAACCAACAACTCTAGATCAAATCTGGGGAGATGATGGAGCTTCTGAATACGGAACTTTAGATTACCAAAGCTATCAAGAAAAAATCTTCGACATGAATATGTCGGATCTTCAAGCTCACGCTTCTCGTGTTGGTATTGTTCCCATCGACAATAGAAATATGTTAACAGATAGACTTTTAAGAGAGTTTAGTAAACATGTTTCATCTTTTAGGAAACCTGTCGAAGACTTGGGGGAACAGCAAAACATTCCTAAGAAAATTAAAGATATCTTAGCAGAGGGAAGGTAGTAAATGCCCGTCAATAATCTAGATAAAATTGATGCTAGATACATAGACGGCACCCGGGCTAGTCACACGCAGGTACTTAGGGTTGACTCTAATCTAGATGTAGATTTTGAAGATTCGATCAGAATCACTAATCCCTCTGGTACCACCGGCGACAACGGAACATATTACTTTACTCCTAGTGGAGAGTTTCAAACTTTTATATTAAATCATAACAACTCAAACATATACTTTTCAGGAATTAGCTCAGACAGTTTAGCTATGGAAAGAGGAGCGTATCAAGTTAGAGTATATAACAATCAAGGTAACGGCAGTATAACGGTAGAAGAGTTTGAAAAGTTTGCTTGGCACGGGCAAAAACCTCCGTCGACCGTAACTGTTCCTAGCGGACAACATTACGTTTATGCAGTTACTTATCACGGAGATTACAGTTCTTCTTATCCAGACCTAAAAGACTGGTCTGCTGTTTTTGTTTCAGAAAGTGCTTAAAAAAGTGTAATAATTAAAACATAATGAGTATCAAATATCAGCCCAAAAAAATTATTGAGATACCCGAGATAGAGTTTAATAGATCTGTTCAAGGTAAGTATAAGACTTCTGTGATTAACCCCGACGGAAGTGTTGCCAACGAAAACGACTGGCATAAGAACCTTATTTTAGATTGTGGACTAGACAAAATTGCATATATGCCTTGGGCTCAGGTATTTCAGTTTTGCGTTGCTGGCAACAAACCTTCAGGAGATGTTACTCCTGCGGCTGTAACAGATACTCAGCTAGAACAGCCTCTGATGATGAATTCGTTCTATCTTCCCGGTAGTGGAAACTGCGGAGACGAACTTTATCAAAGTGGCGACTATAGATACTTAAGACTGTTTAGAACTTTTGATTTTTTACATGTAAAGCAAAATACAATTGTTACAGAGCTAGGCTTTAAAGAGACGCCCGGTGCGAAAAAGCTTTTTTCTAGGGTCGTGCTGGATGGAAACACAGGAGTAGGAAGACCTGATCCAGAGTTATTGCGCCCGGGTCAATTTTTAAGAGTTAAATACGAACTCAATGTTCAGTTAGATCCTGTTACTCCAAATTCGACAGGAATAGTGCCAACAGGTTCAGATGGAAACTTGCCAACTATTTCTTGGAGCGGCGCGGCTTCTTCTGGAGACAGACATGGCTTGCAGCACGTTGGCATGGTGGGTATTAATGAATCTGGTGTAGCAGTACCCTATGATGCAGGCGGAGCTTCTAATGAACCTTTCTCTGTTGGCGCGGTAGATTTTGGACCCGGCTTTGGTTATGTTAACAGATGGCAAAACGGAGATGGAATCTTACAAGAAACAGGAGCAGCGGGTAATGTTATTGGATATATGCAGCCGTCGGGCGCGCAAAGACTAGCTGACAGGCCGGGGCCTTTACTACAGTTGATGGACCACCAAGACATGAACAGGTTCATAAATCACGATGCTATAACAGGCAGTGGTTTTGTGGGTAACGCTTTTGTAAACTCTCATAAAAATATGAGCGGTCAATCTGCTATCGCTACAAATATTTCGGACTTGGTATCCGATGCTTCTGGGTATTGGCCATGGGGCAACTATCTTCGCAGACAACAACTAGCAGATTTTGCAACAGCCTATGGTCTTTCGTTAGGAAATGTGACGTCTAATAGTAGCACTGATTATGGCTATAATAGATTATTTGTTACGCAAAATTCACAAAATTATTACTCTAACACTTTCAGGACGCCGTTTTTTACATACGGCCCCTTAAGTTTTGTTATGCGTCCGGTGTCTAGATATGGAGTCGAAAACATTTTTAACAACTGGGACTATTTTAGCCCTGATAACGACAATGATGCAGCAGATGCAAATACTAACGTCAGTACGACCAGCGCATCATATTCTCATTTGCACAATCTTTTCGCCACGGAGATAGGCACTACGACCGAGATGGGGTCAGATCATGATTCAGACCTTACAAAATATAGTCAATATTTTAACGTCGCAGATTTTTATGCGCCTGACCAAAATTCTAACGTAGGATCTTATTTAACTTTCGATGAACCTGTGACGACTAGAGGATTCTCAAGCCCAGAAAAAAGCGTATTGTGGGACTCTTGGCAAATGAGGGGAGCTTCTTGCTTCTTGTCTACAAGCACAGGGGCAGTTCAAGCTTTTGGTGACACTGGAGTCGCTTACGATAGATCAGCAGGAGAAGACTTCTTTGAGTTGCCTCTAAGAAAAGCTGAGTACAATACAGGCCAAGCAGGTGATTCGAGATCGCTGTTTAAGTTCTGTTTCTTTGACAACGCCGTAGCTAATACTATAGCTAACGGAGTCCGTCAACACGATGCGTGGAAAACTATAGGAGTTGGCGCGACAACAGACTGGTCAATCAACCCTGCTACCATGAGCGGTGCTGCCAGAGACAACGGCTATGTTTACAGATTTGATACTGCAAGAGAGAAAGACAACGATCATATCTTAAAGGTTTCTTTCAAATATACGTGGACTAGAAATACTGGACAGTTATAATGAAATTAAATGAGCTACGTATACAGTTATCCAAACATTTTCGTTAATGAGATAAATAGCGGGAATACAGCAAACGACGGTGAGGGCGATCCTCTAAGAACTGCGTTTTGGAAATTATTTGCGAACGACTCTGGCATTAGTGGTCACTTAGAACATATTAGCGGTTCTGTTGTCACTATAGGAAACCGCGTGGACGACGCTGGGATAAAAAAAGTTACTCACTATACAACTGGCAACTTAAACTCAGGAGAGTATGCAGACATAAGTTTTACTCAAGGAACTAGCGCGTCTAAAAACGGTAAGTTTGAAGTAGACTTAACAGAAAGCCACTACGGCACAGGTACACCTTATTCTAGTCGTTCAGATATATTGTATTCTGGCGGTGCAGTTTTTCACCCCGGCGGCTTTGGAAACTTTACACAATGGCGGACAGACTTTCCTGTAGATAAAATAGGTAATCCTTTTAACAGCGGCGAACTAGATTATACTGTTAGAGTTGTTAACTCTGGAAATGCTAGCAATGCTCAAGCTCCTCTAGTTAGAATCACTAGAACTTCTGACCCTATAAATGAAGCCGTATCTGGAGCCGACAGAACCGACCAATACGGACAAAGTTATCATAAGCTTCATATTAGATTAACGGAGTACTAATATGAGTACATATTATACAGCGCCTGCGATATATAATACTGGTGGCTGGGGCACTCGTGGCGATACTCCTTCTTTTAACCCTACTGGGATAGTTGTCCCTACTGGAGAGACAGGGAAAGCCTTTCTCGCTGTAAGTAGAGCAGATTACTATTTTGACAGTAAACGCAGATTTAATTTTGAGCTATCTTCTTCTTTTACTCAATTAAAACATACTATACTTCGTAAAGTAAATTATGAAATTGACCCTAGTTTTAATCTAATTACTTCTCAAAAACTAAGAAGCTTCAATTACTCTTTTGCACCTAGCAGAATTCAACAAAAAAGTAAAAAATCAGAATCTTTTAGTACGTTTAATTTACCTAAGCTTAATTATAGATATAGGAGAGAAGATTATTTTAAAAATTATAGAAACATAGAAGAGATTTATTATATTAGAAGCTCAATTTATAGACCTAGGGCAACAATAAGTATAGAATCTTTAATTAATCAATACAAAGATTTTTTTCAAAGATTTAATACTTACGGAAGAGTTTCTGCAAGTCTGTTTGGTTCCAAAGTTTTTCGACAAGATTTTTTAAGTAGGCCAGCAGTTGGCGCTTCGTTGTTTGGTAAGAGAAGAGTTTATATAAATAACGTTGTTGAATTAAGTCAAGCAAGTTATTTTTCAGGGGATTATAAATTTGAGAAATTTAAAACAAGTATATTACCAAATTTTCATATTTTTCAAAAGGAAAAATATAATAATACCTTTAAAGCTTTTAATACTTCAGATGTCCAATATTATATTTCTCAGATGGCGTTTAAGCAGAAGGTAGATACTTCTATAAAACTTAATCTTTTCGGCAATAAAAACCCTAAAGTAAAAAATCAGATAACGAGTTCTATAAATCAGTTCAGGCAGGCTTTGTCTAAAGGTAGCTCAAATAGATCTATAAACTCTACCCTTTTTAGAAGAATAAAAGGAAGGCATAGCTTCTCTACAAGTTTGTCAAATATTGACCAATTTAAAAGTTCACTTTATATACCTAAATCAACATTAAGGCAAAACTTATCTGAAATTTACGAGATAAAAAAAAGTCTAGCTAAAGTTAAAGGAAGGTTTTCTTTTGAAAAGATAAATTATTACGATATAGACAACTCACAAGAAAATTTTACAAAAACTAATAATTTAAATTTATTAAATTACAATACCGACCCCGTAAGAAAAGAAGCTAAAATAAGCAATAATTTTCCTACGGGACTGCATTTCCCAAAGATAAGATATCAGACGGCAGAGCCTAATTATTCAGTCAAGTCTACAGGCGCTAATAATCAAGATTACGCAACTTCAGACCCAAACGACCCCAACTATAATTATGGCTACTTAATTTATGAGGGTGTAGGTTATGGTAATTTATTCTCCTACGAACCTGATCAAGATGCAATGTATTGGGACTATTTTGATTATGACATCAGAAGCGGTATTTTCAATCCTTGTGAGTTTCCAGAAACTGCAGACAGGACTTTGGACCCTGTGCAAATTAGTTCTAGATCAAATAAAGGCGACAATCCTTTTTGGTACTTACCAGACCTTTTAACTGTAGATTCTACTATTCATACGGCAGATGGAGCACCGTGTCAGTATATAGCTCAGGAAAATAGTAGATTTGCAGAAATATTTTTAGAAGATGGACAACTACTTCTCCCAGAAAACTATACCCAAACAGGTCAATTATTTACGGTATGATTAAAAAGTGTAATATATTTAGCTAAGTATGGCCGGTACAAGGATAACACAATTTCCCAGTTTACCATCTGGGAGTTTGGCTTCGGAAGACGTTTTATTAGTAGTAGACGTCAGTGATACTTTTTATTCTCCTAGCGGCACTAACAAAGCCACCACTGTAGGCGACCTATCAAACTTTTTCAATAGCCAAGACACTTTTATAGGCTTAGGAGACACTCCCGGATCCTTTGGCAGTGCAGGGCAATCAGTTGTAGTATCTGCAGACGGAAACTCTTTAATATTTTCTGGAGTGACTGGAGTGGGCGCAGGAGGAGGGGGAGCCACAAGTTTCATAGAACTTACTGACACCGCAGATTCTTTAGGGTCTGAGGGTCAAGTAACCGTAGTTTCTGGAAGTGAGATAGTATTTTCTGGGATAGGGCATTTAGTTTCTAGAAGCGAACTTTCTAGCTATGTAACCACTTCCCAAACAGGTGATTTTATAACCAGTGATCAGACTGGAGATTTTGCAGGAGCAAGGACGACATTCGCTAGTTTAGATGATACTCCAGATTTAATAGGTTCTCCCGGGCAAGTTCTTGTTGTCTCTGATGCAGGTGGTACCTTGCAATTTTCTGACACCGCAGGAGAAGGAGCTGTAGCTTTTACCGGTCTTAATGATACCCCTTCTGGATTAGGAATAGAAGGGCAGGCTGTTGTTGTTTCTGGTACTGGGTTAGCTTTTTCTGGAATAACATTAACGAGCACAACTGTCGTATCAGGCACAGGAGCTTTCACCGCTTTTTCACAACTAAATGACACACCTTCAGTCATACCAGAAAGTCAGCTAGTTATTGGCGGACCCACGGGCAACCTAGTTTTTTCTGGAGTAGAGTCTTTCGTCCTTACTGGAGAAACAGGAAATTTTGCAGATACAGCAACATTAGAAAGCTTCACTGAAGGTCTTAACGTAGGTACAGATTCGAGCTTGTCAGGAAGAAAACTTCATGTGGTAGGCGACGTTGAAATCTCAGGAACAATTTTTCAAAGCGGATCGATATTTGAAGGTGGGGGTGGATCTAGCACTTTTACTGGTCTTTCAGACACTCCTTCTAGCTTGGGTTCAGCCGGACAGTCAGTCGTCGTTTCCGCTGATGGAAACTCTCTAATATTTTCTGGCATAACTGGAAGTAGCGGCGGAGGCGGAACTACCATTATCTCTGGAGAAACTACTGCTAACAGTGGAATATTAGGAAACGACTTATTTACTGGCGACGGAGTAAAAACTGGGTTCATGATGACTCGGGCTCCGCTAAACGCTTTTAGCATAACAGTAGCAGTAAACGGTTTGCTACAAGCACCGGGAACCAACTATGATTTAATAAGCGGTAGAAGTGGGTTATTGTTTCCAGAAGCTCCTTCTAGCGGCGTAGAAATAGATGTACGTCATTTGGGAGGTTTAGTAGGTCCGTCTGGAGAACAGGGTATACAAGGAGAAGTAGGGGCGATTGGACCAACAGGATCGACTGGGCCAACTGGGCCAACCGGGCCGACAGGCCCAACTGGACCAACCGGGCCGACTGGACCAACTGGCCCATCCGGAGCGACAGGCGCAACTGGTCCTACAGGGCCAATAGGGCCGTCTGGAGCTACCGGCGAAAGAGGTCCCCAAGGGTCTGGCGTAGTGGGAGCTTTAGCCTCTGACATATTTACTGGCGATGGGTCGACAGTAAGTTATAATTTAACAAACAGTATAGGTGAAGCTAAGAATATTATAGTAAGCATTAACGGATTGCTACAATCGCCGATAACCAACTATACAATTAGTGGCTCAGGCTTAACTTTCCCAGAAGCTCCGTCTAGTGGACTAGAGATAGAAGTTCGTCATCTTCAAGGTATACAAGGCCCTACCGGTGCTACCGGTCCCTCAGGGTCTGGAGGAGCTACTTCTTTTGTCGGTCTTAGCGACACTGTAGGGAGTCTAGGTATAGAAGGTCAAGTACCAGTCGTATCTGGTACAACTTTAGCGTTCTCAGGAATAACGGCAGGCACTACTTCTTTTGTAGGTCTTAGTGATACTGTAGGGAGCTTAGGCTCAGAAGGTCAAGTGCCAGTTGTGTCCGGCAGCACTTTGGCATTCTCAGGAATAACAGCAGGGTCAAGTGTGGATCTTTCGGCTGTTGATCAAAATATCGTTCCTGACGCTACAAATACTCGAGACCTAGGAACAACAGGTAAAAGATGGAGAGACCTTTATTTATCCGGCACTTCTATATACTTAGGCCAACAAGTACTTCAAGAGTCTGGCGGAGCTTTGAAGCTAAGCAGCGATGACGGATCAACGTTTTCAAATGTTACCACTAAAGCAGTCGCTGATGATGATTATGTCTCAATAGCAAGTTCATCCAGTCAAGCCGTTTACGATTTTGATAGTACAGCTAACTTTAATAATACTTCTGCCGCATTTTCGGCTGGGATGTTGAATCCCGCAACTGGCGGAAGACTGGAGCTAGATTTAGCTACCGGCATGTTTATAGAAGAGTATAGCAATACAAATAATATAGATACAGATAATAGTAGTAGCTATGCAATAGATGGGAAAGCAAAAATAGAACAGCAGTTAAATACGGGAGACGGGTCAGACGGAGATGTAACTGTTTCAACATCGGGAACTTACACGATGGATACAGACAGTTTGATAGCGGGAAGAACAGTCGCAGATGCGGTGGCTTTTAACGCTGATTCATTTACCACTAATACTGTTGTTTTGACCGACACTCCGAGTGGTATTGCCGCGGGGGACGAAGTAATAATTTATTGCGCGCAAGGTTACGGAACTCATAGTCGAACTTCTGGAAATACTGCGCCGAATAGCAGAAGAGTTAACGTAGGCAATTATGAATTCTTGACAGTAGATTCTGTAGATTCTAGTAGCAAGACAATAACTTTTACTACTACTAAGGAAAAATATTACGGAAACGCATCAGGCTCAGATAGTACTATAGGAACAGGAGGCAGTGAAATGAAAGTCATTGTCCAACGAGTTCCTCATTACGCGAACTTAACCGTAGGTGAAAGTGCCACTATGACTGCCAGCAAGTGGAACGGCACTAAAGGAGGTTTGATGATTTTTAGAGTAGGAGGGACTCTTACAAATAATGGAACTATAGATGCTGGGGGTATTGGGTATAGAGGGGGTTTTGCTGGAGCTGCGTTTAGCGCTAGGTCTTCAGCTGGAGAAAGTATAATGGGCGGCCCATTTGAGTACAGTTCAGATAGCGTAGCCCGTAACGATGCTGGAGGAGGATCTCATGACTGGAAGGGAACAGGCGGAAATCATCACGGGGATGATGAGATGGTAGACAATAACAATCATGGCAATTATTATAATTATACTAATCCTTATGATTATTTGGATTTCTCAGGGAATGTATTAAGTTCTATAACGGATTACTCAAAATTGCTTTTTGGTTCTGGAGGAGGGCAGTTTAGAAACGGTAACGGTGGAGATGGCGGAGGTATTATATATTTTCATGCTAACGTTTATATTCAAGACGGAACAGCTAACATAAGGTCAAGTTATCATAACGGAGGTCAGAGTAATGGAAGTAATGGCAACAGCGGTTATGGCGCTGGTGGTGAAATTCAAATTTTTGTAAATTCAGTAACCTTAACAGGGAACTCTTTTTCTGTTTCCGGAGCAAGTTATACAAACAACGGACGTGTGACTAGATCTAGTTCTGGTAGATTTAGAATGACTTACGTAAGTTTGTCTGGAAGCATCTACTCTGGCACTTACTTTTATTCTAGCCAGATAGCCGGAGCTTTTTCTGCGAGCGCTATAATACAATCAACTAACGTGCTCTCTAGCGCTGGACAGGTTGATTCAATCAACAGACTTCTAACAACTGTTACTAGTTTGCCCGGAGGGTCACAAGCTTTAATACAGTTTGCTACGGGAACTGGAGCAGGTTTTTACTGGCAAGATGCAACGGGAGGTTCTGGTTTAAGTACAGCTTTGACAGCAGGAACAGATACGGTGACGGACCTATCTTCTTTGAATTGGTCTGGTACTAATTTCTATTACAAATTAACTTTAACTGGGAACGGAACTAGCACTCCAGAGCTAGATACTCTCAAAGTAGATTACGACCCTGATTTGTTTATCGGCACCGAACAAACTTGGACATCGCAAGCTTTAGGAGATGGCACAAAAAGAATTACCCCGACTTCTTTTACAGCTTTTTGGACAGATGATTCGGACAATATAAAACCAAAATATCAATTACTTGGTTCTGATACGTCTGATTTTTCTTCTATTAACTATTATCCGGGAGTTAGCGACTATTATCAAGATGGCGGTACGTATGATATAGACAACGAAACTGCATTTGATTTAACGACAGCCATCACCCAGTATAATAAATACTGGAAAGTAAAAGTCTATATTTCAAGTGGCCCCACAGCTGCGGATGCTCCAACAGTAGATAGAGTAAAGTTAAACGCTAATTTAGCAGATGATTTTGATCAAAAAGGCATTGCAAAAGCATGGGTTAATTTTATAGGAGTAACTGGAGGCGATGCCACTTTAACAGATAGCTTAAACGTAACCAGCGTTAGTAGAATATCGACAGGAGTTTATACTGTTAATTTTAGCGGCCATTTTGACGATACTAATTATATGTTTACGGCCGGTGGATATCAAAATGAAGGTGGTTATGCAGTTATGCCGGTACGTGACGCTACGGGGACTACTTCGGTCTCAGGTTATCAAATAGCAATAGTTTCTGGTCAAAGTAGAATAGATTCAACAGGACAAGGAGTTTACTTAAGTTTCTTAGGAAGTTAATAGTGTAATAAAGGAATAAGAAGTGTCAAATATTAAGAAAATATTACCAAGCTTAGTAGATAGCGGAAATTTTACTTCCGACCTAGTTCCTGATGGTAGCGGCACTAGAGACTTAGGTAGCTCTGCTAAACCATGGAAGGATTTATATGTAACTTCGGGCACGATCAACATTGGCGGCGAAACTATTAGTGTTGACGATGATGGCATATCTTTTTCTAGACCTATTAAAGTTAGAGAAGGTGGGCAAACGAGAAGATTAAGAGCAACTAACTCAGATTTTATAACTACAGGAGACACTGGCAATTTCGCCGATGTAAGTTCTTTGGAAAGTTTTCCACGGGGTTTAAATGTAGGAACTAGTACAAACTTAGCTAGCAGAACTTTGCAAGTGGTGGGCGATGTAGAAATCTCTGGCACTATATTTCAGAGTGGTTCTGTGTTTGAAGGCGGTGGTGGCGGAGGCGGAGGAGGAGGATCTTCGACTTTTACCGGTTTAAGCGACACTCCTAGTTCATTTACCGCAAATAAATATTTGTCAGTAAATTCAGCAGGCAATGCTATTGAGATGGTAGATGCTGTTCAGTCTGGTCATCAGTCTGTCGAACAGGGATACTTTACCGGTCTAACTTTAAATGGAACAGGGACTGGGATCCTGCAAAACGCAAGTGGCACAATTTCTAATTTAGATCTCGCCGATAATAAGTTTGATGTTAGTGTCATAGAGGAAAGAGACAGCACTACCGGAGATGCATATCTTAGTTCGGTGGAGCTGCAGTGTACTTACGAAACTAATATTAACGATGAGAGTGATAATGCTGTAACAGCCACAGCAGTAGGCTCTGCCGCGAGAAGCACCTCCCAAGCCAAAGAAGGAAGCGCTAGTTTAGATACAAATGGTGACTACATAACATTTCCATATAGTGCCGACTATACGAAAATGAGTGGTGATTTTACTATAGAAGTATGGTTTTACTATCAAGGTGATGAAGGCATGATAGCATCTGCCGGTAACGGATCAAATGGTTGGGGCTTTTACGTAAACACCTCAGGAGACGGCGGAAATCATGGAATAAGGTGGCAGACTTATGGCAGCCAGAGCATGAACGTTTACCAACGCCTTGGCGGCAGTTTTTCAAGTTCTACTTGGTACCACGCAGCTGTGGTTAGAAGTGGTAATAGCGTAAAAGTTTATTTAAATGGTGTTTCTAGTCATGGAGCTTCGTCCATGACTTCTGGTTTGGAAAACGGTAGCAATACTTTGCTCTATGTTGGTACTTATAGCGGCACGGGACAACAGAATCTACAACGCCTAGATGCATTTTTAGACCTGTTCCGAATTACCACAGCTGCTAGATACACATCTAATTTTACTCCACCCACCAGCTTTCAAGGAAATGTAACAGAAGCTAAATATATCGGGCAGATAGGCGGTATAGATGATAGCGATGTAGACTACGGAATACAGAAATTATCTAACTCGCAGTTGATGATTAAAAAGTTGTCGAGTAATGATTTTACTCCCGACAGACTTTATGTAAACGTAAATAAATTAGGCGCGCTGGGACAAGGCATAGCTTTTGATCAGCTTTATACTGGAGATGGCACGACTACTAATTACGCACTTTCAGAGAACGTTTCTAACGCAAGAGATGTACTAGTATCGGTTGAAGGTCTAATACAAACGCCGATAACCGACTATACTCTTTTAGGTCAGACGGGAGTTTCGTTTACAACCGGCGTTACAAGTGGTCACGAAATTAGTTTCCGACACTTGGCTTTAGGGCCTTCAGGCGCAACTGGCCCAGCAGGAGCTTCGGCGAATATTAGTTATCTAACTAACAGATTTACCGGCAACGGAGTTGTTAGTGGTTTTGAAATGACGAGATCAATTTCAACTGCAGATCAAATTTTTGTTTTTGTGAACGGATTAGTGCAAGATAGTGGAGAGAACTTTAGCGTTACTAACGGAACAGGGTTATTTTTCTCCAGCGGAGAAATAGCTAGCGGAGATAAAATCATGGTGAGGCATATATACTAATGAAAGAATTTAAACTAGATAAAATTAAAGCCACTGGCACGACGCTCGGAGACTTACATTTTCCGAAAGTGAGGTTGTTACTGCCTCTTGATGGGAGCAACGGGGCGACTGCCACGTCTGACTCTAGTAATGATAATAGAACTATAACTTTTGTAGGTTCTGATAGTGAAATTTCCACAGCACAAAGTAAATTTGGCGAGAGTAGTTTGTCAATAACCGGTGGTAGTAGCAGAATCACCACTCCCGGAACTAGTAACCTGAGCGCGACAGGAGATTTTACCATGGAAGTGTGGATTTACAATTCAAGCACTTCGGACTATCCATGCTTAATCACTAATGGTGCTTCTTCTAACGAATTAAGTCTATATTTGGCTAGCACAGCCTCTAACCAAATTCTTAGAATGTGGAATAACGGTTCCGTAACTAACTTTTCTACAACGCTACCTCAAAATCAGTGGTATCATTTTGCTCTAGTTAGAAGCGGAAGCACTGTAAAGTTATATGTAAACGGCACGGCGGATTCAACTACTAGAAGCGACTCGGGGACTTATGGATGGGGCAGCCAAAGCAACTTGCATATAGGGGGCTATCCGACAAGAACGGATTATAATTTTGAAGGTTACCTAGATGATTTTCGCCTTACGGTTGGAACGGCTCGCTACACAACAAACTTCACCCCACCAACAACCGCTCATTTAACTTCGGCCGGAGACGTTAACAAACACATCGTCGTCAACTCGGACGCTGATGGGGTAGCGATTGGCACGGGTGGCATTAATCAAGCACGGATTGCTCATGCGTGGTGCAATTGGGACGGCACTCAAGCTGCCGCAAGTATGATAGACGGCTCTTATAACATATCAAGTATAACCGACAGCGGCACAGGAGACTATACTCTTAATTTTTCTACAGCAGCGTCAGATGCTAATTTTGCTGCAACTTCTTGTGGTATAGGGACTACAAATCAAAGTGATGTGCTTTGCCGCCCTTCGAGCGCATCTGCTATTCGGCATTTCTCTAGACATAATGGATCAGCTTACGACAATCCTGATGCAGCAATAATAGTTTTCGGGAATTAAAAAATGAATTTACAAAAATTAAGACTAGGACAACTGAAACCAGCGGACGGAGCGACGACGCTTGGGGATGTGTATTATCCTCAAACTGTCCTACTGACACCTTTCGAGGGAACAAACGGTTCCACGTCTATTAGCGATTTAAGCACAAGGAACCACTCCTCAACTTTTAGCGGTAGCAGCCTTTCGATTTCTACATCTCAAAGTAAATTTGGATCAAGTAGCTTATTTCATAATAATCAAAGCTCGACTACCGACCACGTAAGTTTGGGATCAAATAGCGACTTTTTAATAAATCAAAATACAGAATACACTCTTGAATTTTGGTATCGTGCTTTAGATACTACTGCTAATATCCCCTTTCTTGGTTATGGAACATACAGTAGCGCTATTCAATTCCAAATGTACGCTACTGGAGATGGAGCCGTAATTTTTAAGCAGGGTAGCGGGTCTTGGGGTTGGGGAAGTATAACTATTACGGGCGGAACCTTGACCGTAGATACTTGGAAGCATATAGCAGTAGTAAGAAATGCCGGAACATTAACAGTATATGTGGATGGAACAAGCGTTGGAAGTGCGAGCACGGCAAATTGGGGAGGTAGTACAGGGACGCTGAGAATTGGGACTTACTTTGGAAATTCACGAGTTGGTTATTTTTATATGGATGATCTTCGGATCACTAAAGGTATCGCTCGTTACACTGGTAATTTTACCCCGCCAACAACCGCCCATTTAACTTCCTCCGGAGACGCAAATAAACAAATCGTCGTCAACTCCGATGCGGATGGAGTGGCAATCGGAACTGGCGGCATTAACCAAGCGCGGGTTGCGAAAGCGTGGGTTAGATTTGATCAGACGGGGAGTCAGTCTATAGACTCTAGCTATAATATATCAAGTGTAACTGATACAAATACAGGAATAAGCACTTTAAATTTTTCAACAGCGATGAGTGACGCAAACTACTCTGTCGTCGCTACTGGCGGAAGCACTAATGCAAGATATTATGCTAGTACATGGTCAATAGGAACAAGTAGTTTTCAGGTAAGAAATTTTTCAGTTTATAATGGAAGCTCTTTAGGAGAGCATTATATAGATAGAGCAGATTGCTCAGCAATAGTTTTCGGAAATTAAAAAAAAGTGTAATTAAACTCTAAGGAATGGCAACGGAAATTAAAAAGTTAAGACCGGAAAGTATAAGGACCACAGGTGCATCGGCTAATGACGTGCTCACTATTAGTGGCGGCGAAACAGTTTTCGCAAATGAACTTTCTTTGTCTGGCTTGAATATCGGCACTTCTGAGTCGGTAGCTGGTAAAAAACTCAATATAGTTGGTGATGTAGAGATTTCCGGAACTCTTTTCCAAAGCGGTGATATTTTCACTTCAAGCCCAGATTTAACCCAATCTGGATTCCTTACCGAAGAAAGTACTTCTGGTACATACTCTACTCAATTTAATGTAACTGCAGGAGGAGGTGTCTATTACGTAAGTGAGATAACTGCGGGAAGCCATACAACAACTTCACAAGTTCAACAGTTGGAGCTGTATTTACAAAGAGGAAACTCCTACAAATTTACTACTGACTCCAGCACTAATGGCCATCCTCTTATTGTTGTTACCCAAGGCGGAGGAGGAGGTTATACATATGAGTACACTTCCGGGGTAACAAATTCCAGAGCTCAAAACGGCGGAATACTTTATTTCAGAGTTCCTCAATCTGCCCCTGACACTCTTTATTATCAATGTGGCGTTCATAGTAATATGGGCGCAGCTATCAATATCGTAGGGGCAAGTGGGGCTACGGGACCTACTGGACCTACTGGACCTACAGGTCCTACTGGCCCAACGGGTCCTACTGGACCAACTGGCCCAACCGGCCCTGCTGGCTCAGATGGCTCAGATGGAGCTACAGGACCAACCGGACCAACTGGGCCAACCGGACCAACTGGACCGACTGGGCCATCCGGAGCAACAGGTGCAACTGGTCCTGCAGGTCCTACAGGACCAACCGGTCCCACCGGCCCATCAGGCGCGACAGAAAACCTTTCTGCTTCAGGCTTTGTAGATTCATCGACAAATCAAACAATCGGTGGCAATAAGACTTTCATAAATGATGTTTCTATTAATAATTTAACTGTAACAGGAACTACGACGACAGTAAATACTACTGACCTTAATGTTAAAGATAATATAATTAAGATAAACAGCGGTGAGGCTGGCGCAGGTATTAGTTTAAATTCTGGAGGACTAGTAATAGATAGAGGTAGCGCTACTGATGCAAATATTTTATTTAATGATACTACTGATAGGTTTGAAGTAAACTTCCCTATAGCTACAGAAGGAACTTTAATACCGACTGCTTTTACTGGATTAACTGATACTCCCGGTTCAATTACAGCTGGGCAAGTTTTAGTAGGTAGCGGAAGTAGTATTACTTTTTCTGGTACAGACGCTCTTGTTGGCCCAGCAGGATCTACGGGTCCGACTGGACCAACGGGACCAACAGGTCCTAGCGGCGCAACTGGCGCAGCTGGCTCGACTGGCCCTACTGGCCCTACTGGTCCAACAGGGCCTACAGGTCCAACAGGCCCAACGGGTCCGACTGGGCCTGCGGGAGCAGGTGGAGGCGGAGGAGCTTCGGCAACTCTAACCTCAGATACTTTTACAGCTAACGGAGCGCTTACTGGATTTTCACTTTCTCTTACTCCTTCAGGAGTAAACAGTATATTAGTAAGTATTGGTGGCATACTTCAAACCCCAACTACAAACTATGTATTAGATGGTAGCACTCTTAATTTAACAAGTGCACCTCCTTCTGGAGCAGAAATAGAAGTAAGAAATTTAGACTATCAAGGTGCTAGTGGCGCGACTGGCGCAACTGGTCCAGCCGGTCCGACAGGCCCAACGGGTCCTACCGGCCCAGCGGGTGCGACTGGCCCTAGTGGCGCGACAGGCGCTACAGGTCCCGCCGGTCCCGCCGGAGCAGACGGCGCAACAGTAACTGGCGTCGGGATAGCTTTCAGTCAAACTTTTACAGGTGACGGAACTACAGCAAATTACGCTCTTAATGCAGGGATTAACACTACTAAAGACGTATTAGTTTCAATTCAAGGATACGTTCAAACTCCAGATATAGATTATACTTTATTAGGGACTACAGGAATATCCTTTAGCACGGGTGTTATGAATGGGCATGAAGTAAACATTCGTCATCTTGCTATGGGGCCAAGCGGCGTTGCGGGAGCGACAGGTCCAACAGGCCCAGCGGGTTCGACAGGGCCTAGCGGTGCGACTGGCGCGGCTGGCCCAACGGGTCCAACAGGCCCTGCAGGTTCAACTGGTCCGACTGGCCCAACTGGTCCTACGGGGCCAACCGGTCCCACCGGCCCATCAGGAGCGACAGAAAATTTGTCTGCTTCTGGCTTTATAACAACTGGAGACACAGGGAATTTTGCTGATACGACCATATTAGAAAGTTTTTCTCAGGGGTTAAACGTTGGTACTAGTTCTAATTTAGCAAGCAGAAAATTGCACGTCGTTGGTGACGTAGAGATTTCAGGAACTATCTTCCAAAGTGGCTCAGTATTTGAAGGCGGCGGTGGAGGCGGTGGCTCATCTACTTTCGTAGGGTTAAGTGATACCCCGGGAAGCTTTACAGCCAATAAATATGTTAGAGTTAATTCGGCAGGCAACGCTTTAGAATTTACAGAAACTGTTGGAGGTATAAATAGTACTGATATTTTCACAGGAGATGGATCAGTTTCAGGATTTTTGCTAACTCCTACCGCAGTCACTTCTACAAAAGATTTACTAGTATCTATAAATGGTGTTCTTCAAAGACCAGATACTGACTATAGTATTGTAGGTAATACTGGATTATTTTTTAATACTAGTGTTACTAGTGGGTATTTTGTAGAGGCTAGGCATATAGTTGGAGTGAGCGGCGCGGCAGGTCCAGCGGGTCCAGCGGGTCCAGCGGGTCCATCGGGCGCAAGCGTAACTGGCGTGGGAATAGCTTTTGATCAGTCTTATACAGGCAACGGGTCAACTACTAACTATGCTTTATCTAGCAGCGTTTCTCATGTTAGGGACTTGTTGGTAGTAGTTGAGGGCATGGTCCAATCTCCAACTATAGATTATACTTTAACTGGTAATACAGGCATAGTTTTTACCACCGGAGTTCCAAGCGGGCAAGAATTAAATATTCGTCATCTTGCGATGGGACCGAGCGGTGTGGCAGGCCCAACGGGTCCGACCGGCCCAGCAGGTTCCACAGGTCCAAGTGGAGCGGATGGGGCTGCGGGGCCAACTGGACCTACAGGTCCTACGGGTCCGACTGGCCCTAGTGGCGCGACAGGCGCTACAGGTCCCGCCGGTCCCGCCGGAGCAGACGGCGCAACAGTAACTGGTGTTGGGATAGCTTTTAGCCAAACATTTACAGGTGACGGAGCTACATCAAATTATGCTCTTAGCGCAGGAGTCAGTGCTACTAAAGACATACTGGTAACAATTCAAGGATTTGCTCAAACGCCTGACATAGATTATAACTTATTAGGGACAACTGGTATTTCTTTTAATGGAAGTATAATAAGTGGACAAGAAGTTAATGTTAGACATCTTGCAATGGGGCCAAGCGGCGTTGCGGGAGCGACAGGTCCAACAGGCCCAGCGGGTTCGACAGGGCCAAGTGGCGCGACTGGCGCGGCTGGCCCTACCGGTCCGACCGGCCCTACCGGCCCTACCGGTCCGACTGGCCCAAGTGGCGCTACTGGTCCTACGGGTCCGACTGGGCCAACGGGTCCTACTGGCCCTTCAGCCGCCGCCGCTGTCGAAGGAACGGGAGTTTCTGGCTATGTGGCAAGGTGGGCTAGCGCCGATACTTTAACAAGTGGAGCGCTTTTTGATAATGGAACGAATGTTAGTATAGGAACAACAAACGCTAAAGATAAATTTCATGTAAATGGTGGTAATATAATGATTACTGACACTTCGCCAGAACTCACTTTTGAAACGTCTAATAGTAGTCATTACAACTGGCAAATTGCCGCTCAAGAAAATGTAAGTGATACTCTAGAGTTTTCTGTTGGTAGCGCTGACGCAGATGCATCAAACGACACATTTTCGCCAAAAATGGTTATTGCACAGGGAGGCAATATTGGCATAAATCAGACAAATCCGCAAAGAAGGCTCCACGTCGTTGGCGATGTAGAAATTTCAGGAACTATATTCCAAAGCGGCTCTGTATTTGAAGGAGGCGGAGGCGGAGGAGGCGGATCGTCTACGTTCGTTGGCTTGAGCGACACTCCTGCCAACTTTACAAGTTCTGCTAATAAATTCTTAAGAGTTAACGCAGCAGCTAACGCAGTAGAGTTCGCAGACGGAAATGGATTGCTAGATATAACTAGCACGAAGTTCACAGGAGATGGATCAACTTCAGGCTATGCTTTGTCTTCGACAGTCAACAGCGCTAGTAACCTAATTGTTACAGTTGGTGGTCTTGTTCAAACTCCAGTAGAAGATTATACAATAGTTGATGGCACTGGAGTATTTCTAGACGAAAATGTAGTAAGCGGAGCAGTAGTAGAAGTAAGAAAAATATCACAAAATTCTTTTTCTTCTGACGATTCTGTAGCAGATGCATTCACAGGAGACGGCTCAACTTCAGGCTTCGCTTTGTCATTTAGTCCTAATGATAAAGCCGCAAACGTACTTGTGTCTCTTAATGGCATTATTCAGCAACCAGATACGGCGTATGTAGTAAATGGGACTACTCTTAATTTTGCTTCTGGCACTGTAGCAAGCGGAGATGTAATTGATGCTAGACATATAACAATTGGCCAGTCTGGCGCTTCCGCAGGTTCGGCGAGCATTAGCTATCATCAAGATATATTTACAGGTAACGGAGTCGTATCCGGCTTTTCAATGGGAAGAACAGTTTCTAATATTCTAGAAACAACTGTATTTGTAAATGGCTTAGCTCAGATATCTGACGTAAACTATTTTGTAGATGGAACAGGGTTGACTTTTGCTTCTGGTGATATAGCCAGCGGCGATTTAATAATGGTTAGACATGTATACTAATGAAGTTACCTAAATTAACAAATTTATCAGTTACCGGAACGACGGTTGGAGATGTGCATTTTCCGAAAGTGAAGCTGTTGCTGCCTTTTGATGGTTCGAACGGCGCAACGTCAACTACTGATAGTAGCAACGCTAATAACTCAGTGACTTTTGTCGGTACTGCTCAGTTGTCTACGGCGCAAAGTAAGTTTGGTGGGAGTAGCCTTCTACTGGATGGTAATAGCGACTACATATATATAGCTAACGATGACTTAGATTTTTCAAGTACTGAAAGTTTTACTCTTGAATTTTGGATCTATTTTAATGATATAGACGATGGAAATATAGTAAATTTTTACTCTGATTATTCTGGAGCCAGCAACGGAATGTCAATTGATAAGAGTACTAGTAATGTGCTTAGAGCTCACAATGGAGACTCGACCCGTATTACTGGAACAACAACAGTTTCAGCTGGCCAATGGTATCACATAGCGCTGTCTGGTACTTCTGGGAGTTATAAATTATTTCTAAACGGAACTCAAGAAGGTAGCACTAGCAGTAACGGCTTCACAGGCGGCACTACTAATAAGTATATAGGGACTTTCTATTGGGCAGGTCTAGGAGGGGCTGTTCGTCTTGTAAACGGGTATATTGAAGATTTTCGTATCACGAAAGGTGAAGCACGCTATACTTCAAACTTCACCCCGCCGACTTCCGCCCATTTAACTTCCGCCGGAGACGTTAACAAGCACATCGTTGTAAACTCGGGCGCTGACGGCGTGGCGATAGGAACTGGCGGCATTTCTCAAGCGCGGATTGCGAAAGCGTGGGCTGATATTGATGGAAGTCAAGCGGCGGCGAACATGATTGCGTCAAGTTATAACATCAGCAGTATAACCGATAATGCCACAGGGGTATTTTCATTTAACTTTTCGACAGCTATGACCGACGCTAACTATAGCGCTGTAACAAGCCTCGGATTAGATGGCGGACTCGCTACCTCTGTAGCTAGTTGTAAATTACAAGACAAGACAACTGCCTTAACTAAAGTAAGATGTACTTATCGTAGTTCAGGAGCAGCAACTGATTATGATTATAATATTATATGTTTGATAGTTTTTGGGAATTAAAAAAATATGGCTTTATCAAAATTAAGACTAGGACAGTTAAAACCAGCCGACGGATCAACGACGGTTGGAGATGTTTACTTCCCTCAGACAAGTTTATTGTTGCCTTTTGATGGGTCGGACGCAGCCACTAGCACTAGTGACTTAAGTAACAGAAATGCAACTGTTACTTTTGCTGGCACGGCTCAATTATCTACTGGACAAAGTAAATTTGGCGGATCCAGTTTGCTATTAGATGGTAACAGCGACTATGTATCAATTTCTGACAGCTATTGGAATACCGCTTTCGACAGTGGAGATTTTACTGTTGAATGTTGGGTAAGATTTGATTCGGGAGTTCTTGATGGCTCCACTTCTGTTGAATTTATGGCGACTAGGGGAAACAGCGGCGGTTCATCAACTAATGGCTGGGGCCTTAGGAAGTATAATGATAATTTTATAGCTTGGTATATGCGTATAGGTAGTAGCTGGGTTTATCTTAATTATTCTCAAGGAACTAAAACAACCGTATCAGCGGACACTTGGTATCACGTTGCGGTAACAAGAAGTGGTAATACTTGGAAACTATTTTTAAATGGAACAGCCGAAGATACAATCACTAATTCAGGCAGCATAACTTCTGCCAATGGCGATAGATTCGTTATAGGAGCCTTGGCTGGCGGCAACTTCAGTGGAGATCTCTATATGGATGGCTATATAGAGGACGTTAGAGTCACTATAGGACATGCTCGTTATACTTCAAATTTCACAGCGCCAACTTCTGCACACTTAACTTCCGCCGGAGACGTCAACAAACACATCGTCGTCAACTCGGACGCTGATGGAGTGGCGATCGGCACGGGTGGGATAAACCAAGCGCGGATCGCGAAAGCGTGGGCAGAGTTTGATGGGTCAGGTATTACTCTAAACGCATCTTATAACGTAAGCAGTATTACTGATCATGGTAATAGAGATTATACTATAAACTTTGGTACAGCAATGGCAGACACAAATTATAGTATAGTAGGATCAAACATAGGGCAAAGCTCATCCATTTCGTATTATTGGTCTGTGGTCACATCGAGCGGGAATGCAAAAACCACAAGCGGAGTAAGAATAAATATACCACATATTGAGGACAGTAGTTTGACAAGTAACGACCCAGACGCAGTAAACGTAATAGCCTTCGGCAATTAAAAATGAAAAAGTTACCAATAGATTATTTAGGAGCTTTTGGATCGACAGTTGGAGACGTACATTTTCCGAAAGTTAAATGGCTGTCGCCTTTCGATGGAACGAACGGCGCGACGACAACGACTGACTCGAGCAACTCTAACTCTTCATTAACTTTGCAAGGTTCAACTCAGATTTCTACAGCACAAAGCAAATTCGGCGGTAGTAGTATGTATGTGCCAAACAGTGCTCAACAAGGAGTTTACGCTAATGTTGCTGGGACTACAGTTAATTTAACGGGAGACTTTACTATTGAATGGTGGATAAGAAGAGTGCAGGTTTCGTATGCTAATAGTATGGCGCAACTAATATATGGAATGCCATTGGCAGACGATTTAACCGGATATGCTATGGTAGTAGGATACTATGGTTCAAGCGCAAGCACGACTCAGGGTCTTATGTATGTTAGTAGTAATGGATCTAGTTGGAACGTGGCTTCAGCAGTTCAACTTGGTACCGGCAGCTTAGGGACTGTTGGTCAATGGGTGCATATGGCATTGGTCAGATCTGGTTCTGACTGGAGTTATTATGTTGATGGTACAAGGACTTACACTGGGTCTCTTGGTTCTGCTACAATATCGACTCCCGGAAGCTACATGTACCTAGGTAGAGCTTGGGGCGACGTAAGCTCAATGGAAGCTTACTACGATGACTTTAGGGTTACTCAAGGGCTTGCTCGATACACCGGAGCCTCTTTTACAGTTCCTACTACAGCGCATCTGACTTCGGCTGGAGACGTCAATAAGCAGATCGTCGTCAACTCGGACGCGGACGGTGTAGCGATTGGCACAGGCGGAATAAACCAAGCGCGGGTTGCGAAAGCTTGGATAAACTTTAACGGGTCTGGAACAGTTGCTATAAGAGATAGTTATAATTTCAGCAGCTTGACTGACGATGGAACAGGCTTGTATAAAGCTAATTTTTCTACCGTTATGTCTGATACTAATTATTCGTTCGTGGCCGAGTCATGTGGCACATTAAATGGTATAAATAATGAAAACGGGTTTACAAACCACGCGAGGAGAGCTGCCATGTCTACAGATTATATTGGAATAGGCACTAGTGCACACGACGGTACTTTTTATGACGCTACGATAGTAATGGCGCAAGTTTTCGGGAATTAAAAAATGAATATAACTAAACCAAGATTAGATCAATTTAAAATAACCGGAAGCACGGTTGGAGATTTGTATTTTCCGAACGTCATCTTTCTTGCCAAGTTTGATGGCTCAAATGGCAGCACCAGCATCACAGATTCCAGCAACAAAAATAATTCAATAACTGTAAACGGAGGCGCTCAAATTTCGACGGCGGCTAGTAAGTTCGGCGGGAGTAGTCTTAAACTTGACTATGAAAATGCTGGGACAGGAGATAGATTAGTTGCCGATACAGTGGCGGATAATTTAACGTCAACTACTCATACTATAGAGTTTTGGTTTAAAACTGATATGGCAGATGGTCATATCACTAGCCAAAATCCTGCCTTTTTTGGATTTAATGATGCTGGTAGCAGTTACGATAATAGACTCGTACTACTAATGTATAGCAAAACCGAACTTCGCTTTTATCGTGGCGTTAGTTATACAGCTTTGACAGTCAGCGCTTTAAATGATGACGCATGGCATCATATAGCAATTGTTTCTGACGGAACAGATTATGATATATATTTAGATGGCAGCAGAATAAGTTCAGATGCAGGGGATTCTAGGCAAATAAATTCAAACGATACTTTTATTATCGGCGCAGAACTGGATTCTGGTCCAAGTACAGGTAATTATTTTAGCGGCTATATAGATGATTTTAGAATTACTAACGCAGTAGCTAGATATAGTGGAGCTTCTTTCGCTTTACCTACAACGCATCTGACTTCCGAGGGAGATGTCAATAAACACATCGTCGTCAACTCCGATGCGGATGGAGTGGCGATTGGAACAGGCGGCATTAACCAAGCGCGGATTGCAAAAGCATGGATAAATCTTGACTCAACTCAAGCAGCAGCAAGTATGATAAGGGAAAGCTATAATGTTAGTAGCATGACGGACACAGCTACAGGCAGATATACTATTAATTTTTCGACTGCTTTATCTAATGCAAACTATTGTTTTGCAGGTAGCGCAGGAAATAATGCGAGCACAACTACAAACGGTAGGGACATTACAAATGACGGGACAAGAACAACTTCTGCATTGCCGATAAGAGTGACTCGTGACAATGACGTAGCCGTAGAAGATTCTTATGTAGGAATAATAGTTTTCGGGAATTAAAAAATGAAAAAAATTTTACTAACTTTTACTTTAATTTTCTCCGGTTGTTCAACCGTAGACGATCAAGGTAGGTTGGAAAAAGTCAGAATCGCCGTACCAGCTTTCTTCCAAATAGAAATGGACTACTATAAAGATAAAGAGAACAAAGGCAAGGGAAGTGTAAGTACTGATACTGTTAACGGTTATCCTAAATTAATGGACATGATAAGAAAATGAGTTTTAACGCGCCAGATATAAGACAGTTTAAGTTGACCGGAAGTACGGTTGGAGATGTACACTTTCCAAAAGTGAAGCTTCTTTTACCTTTCAATGGCTCAAACGGTGCAACGTCAACGACTGATAGTAGTAATAGTAATAATTCAGTGACTTTCGTTGGTACTGCTCAAATATCCACGGCGCAAAGCAAGTTCGGCGGCAGCAGTATGTTGTTCGACGGTGATAGCGATTATTTAACTGTAACTAATAGTAGTTTTAGCACTTTTAATGCGTCCGGTGCGACGTTTACTATAGAATTTTGGGTTTATTTTAACTCCATAAGTGGACAACAAGACTTTGTAATGAATTATGCTAGTTCTAGTGGTGGGCTAATAATTAGAAAAACTAGCGGGCATGTCATACAGACAAACTTATCGGGAGATGGTGCTGATATAACTGGTACGACTACGGTGTCAACTGGCCAGTGGTATCATGTAGCATTATCTGGTTCTAGTGGAAGTTATAAGTTGTTTTTAAATGGTACCCAAGAAGGCAGTACTTATACGGGGGCACTTGGGGCTGGTAGTAGTACTTATCAAATAGGAGCCTTTTACTGGTCGAGCACTCTTTATAATCCCCTGAATGGGTACTTGGATGATATGCGTTTCACCGCTGGTCTAGCAAGATATACTTCAAACTTTACTCCGCCAACTTCTGCCCATTCAACTTCCGCCGGAGATGCAAATAAACAAATAATTGTAAACTCCGACGCGGATGGAGTTGATGTAGGAACCGGCGGAATAAACCAAGCACGGATTGCAAAAGCTTGGGTTAATTTTGAGGGAACGGATACCTCTAATATAAGGGGTTCTTATAATGTGAGTAGCATTTCTGACAGAGGTACTGGACTATTTACGGTTAATTTTTCGACAGCGATGACTGACGCAAATTATGCCGTTAATGCTACGAGTGGTCACGGCAGCGATACTGCTACGACGGCAACCGCTCGTACAGGAGGAACTATTTCGACGACGGCTTGCCATATAAGTACTGGTTACAGATCAAGCTCTTCGGTGCTTGCAGATATGAACTATAACGCGGTAACATTTTTCGGGAATTAAAAAAATTGACTTTTAGCAAAAAAAATCTATAATAAGTGTAATATAATAAAATGGACATCACAGGAAGAATCATTTATCCGACAGCTCCCGCAGAAGGAGAAAGCCATAGCGGTGTCGCAGTAGTTGTCCCGGCTCCTCAGGCCGTCGAACGAGGCGAAACCCATGAAGAGTTTATGGCTAGAATTGCCGCTAAAGACGTACCCGCAGGAGTTCCTTATCAAATTATCCCTATCGGCGACCTCCCTGCCGACAGGTATTTCAGAAACGCTTGGGAGTATTCGGAGTAATAAATTATGCCAATCGGAGTAAATATCCCAAAAGCTAAGGAGCTCCAGAAGGAGCGCTTTCGCCAAGTTCGCAAGCCGCTTTTAGAGGCACTAGATATTGATTATCAACGTGCTGACGAAGCAGGGGACGCATCCAAGAAAACAGAAATCGCCACTAAAAAGCAAGCTTTGAGAGATGTGACAAATAGCACTGCTCTTAATGACGCTACTACAGAAGCCGAAGTTCGCGCTGTGTGGGACACTGATGTTCTTGGAACTAGACCTGCCGAACATACTTAATTTTCCAAAAAAACTTCATATAGTGTAATTTATACTATATGAAAGTTGTCGATATCGCTGACGAAATCTTCAGAGAACTCTCTGAACCTTCAACTTTGTCTATTCCCGCTATTGCTTACTGGGTTAGGAGCAATGTCGGAGAATTAAATAATTATTTAAACACTTCTTTTCGAGTAAGTCATTCTACTTTTGAAATAGAAGAAAGAGTAGATGTCACAGGAAGGCAGCCTGTTTCTTTTAATAGCTCTGTAGATAATGACACTTTAGAACTTCAGTTTGAGGAAAAGGCTGTCCTTAAAAAAATGTATAACGTGCACTATTACGACCAGCAACTAAGATCGACTTTAGGAGCTGCTTCTAATGACCCGGTAGTGGAAGTAGTTTCTGATGGATCTAAAGTTCGCAAAATTAACAAAAACGAACTTAGCAAAACTTACGCATCTTTAAAAAGACAAGAGTACGAAGAGCTGAGTGATATGATTAATGCGTACAAACTAAGACTTTCGGCGCCGGTTCAAGTCGCAGGAGATGATACCACAGTTGGCGCGCACGATCCTTTCAGAACACAGCACTTTAATAGATCTACAATCTAAATATGGCTTCTTTAATACCAGAGTCAAGTAAGACGGATTTCATCAATGCTTTGAACGATCACTTCGATACTTTTAAAGAAACTATAACTATATTTAAAGAACCAAAAAAAGTTATCACTAATCAGTCTCAGAGTATATATGCTGGATATGGAGCGCAAAAAGAAATCGTTGAATATCAAACAGTTAGCAATACTTTTGATGCTTTAGTAAATTTTAAAGAAAGACAAAACGAAGAAGTCGTCGACGATATAAAAGTAGAAGATATTAGAGGTGAAGTAAGAATTAAAGTAGAACAAGACTGCAGAGATTATATAAAAAATAATGGCAAAACTCAGTCTATAGTTGTCCAAGGCAAGAACTACAATGTAATCACAGATGATGGCACAAGAGAATATCTGGGTCAGAAATATTTTGTGTTTTATTTAGAAGCTACAACCTAATGGCAAGAAAACTTAAGTTAAATCTCCAGCAAATGCTCAAAAAACAGTTTGACCCGAGCAAATCAAAAGCTTTGGAGAATCTAGCTTACGCCTCTGCATCTAAAAAAGTAAAGACGGCGCAGCAAATGTTGCTTCAGGAAATAGACGAGCATGAAGTTACGCAAAGCTTGGAGAACGGAACTAAAAGTTCTGCGTTAGGGTATCAAGCTAATATTTTCGAATTTTTAGGATTTAATAGAGGAGACAAGCCTGTTGAGGTATTGAGATCTGCGTACTCAAACTTCATACATCTAAAAAGGGTACCGCTTAAAAAGAAAGTAAGCGCAACTAAGATAAATTATGATTTTACAGTAAGTTATCCAAGTTTGACAGAGATATACGCACAAACTCCGTTACCTTGGGGCGGCGGACGAAGTTGGGTGAGAGCTATCGAAAAAGGTGGGGTTAGCAATTTTAATTTTACTTTGGCTAATTCAAGATTTACAACGAGCAGGTCTGGCACTGCCATTCAGTCAAAATATCAAGTAAGAGATTTTAATTATAAACCAGTTCCATACTTATCTCCTATAATAAATAAATTTAGAGCTAACTTAGGATTATGAAGCCACAATTTGATAACAAGGTAATGTCTAGTTTTTTCTTATGGTTTGACAACAAACTATTAGATAAAGGCGAAGCTTTTGAAAACGTAACTGGTAAATTTTATGACGCATCTGAAGAATACCAAGGTTTTAGTACGTATGCTAGTTCGTATTCTCAGTTCGTAGCAGATGCATCTATAACTGGAGCGACAATCCCTACGGGCATTTATGTTGGCGAAAACAATCTAGTAAATCGCGGAGAAGGTGGCGCAACCGGTCTTTTTGATATTAATTATCTAGATGGAAAAGTATATTTTTCCGGAGATCAAACAGCAGACATAACAGGTTCATTTGCCATCAAAGATTTTAATGTATACCTAACTAATCAACCAGAAGACAAGATTCTTTTTGAAACAAAATACACAGAAAGAAATAAAATTGACATAACACCAACTGGTCTGGAAGCAGGTACTAAAACATACCCAGTTGTATATTTAAAAAGTATGGGCAGTTCTAATGAACCGATAGCTTTTGGCGGCCAAGATCAGACAACTGTAAATGTTAGGGCTATAGTATTAGCGCAGAGTCAGTTCGAGTTAGACGCAGTTGGGTCTATATTTAGAGATACTCAAAAGACTTTAGTGCCACTCTTCGACGAAAACGAGATGCCATTTAACTCTTTTGGTGGATACAAAGATGGAGACCAGTACAATTTCTCAACTTCTACAGCTTCTAAAGGTTCAGCTAACTCTTGCTTTATAGAAGAAGTATTTGTGTCAAATTTAGAAAGAGGGGTGCAAAGTAGGATACGAGACCTTAATCCTGATATTTTTACTAATATTATTGATTTCGAGCTTACTAAGTTCAGATATCCCCGAGATTGTTGATTTTTATTTCTCTTTTGGCGATATTAACTGTAATATCAAATAACAACTTTAAAAAGGTTTTAACATGGCTAGAAACAGAGTAATTTATCAAAGTGAGGCTTTATTCGTAGGCCAGAAGACTGGTGTGACAGACGCTCATACTTCTGCAGGCGACATTAAGCAGCTTCATAGAGTCCAGTCGGCCAACTACGCTTTCAGCGTAGCCCGAACTGATGTCAATCAATTCGGCGAACTCGCTGCTATTGATAGAGTAGTATTAGACACTCCAACAGTAAGTTTGGACTATTCTTACTTATTGTCGAATATGTCTAATGAAGAAAACATGGGCTTTTTTGTTAACACAAAAGAAGTAGGTACAAGCAGTCTAGTTTCTGCTCTTTCTGGTATTCTTAATAAGACAGAAGATGAAAGAAACTACTTCATTCAAACTTCTCGCGAAGGTGAAGATGCGGTCGGAGACACTACTAGAGATAACGCAGGCGTAGCAAGAGGTAGCACAATAGGAATTGGTAACGGATTTGTAACTTCTTATAGCTCAGAAGCTTCTGTAGGAGGTTTTCCAACCGTTTCTGTTGCTGTAGAAGGTATGAACATGCTTTTCTCTACAGGAACTCAGAACGTTCCTAACCCCGGCATAAATAGAACAGATGGCTCCGCGTCTACCACAAAGATTAGCTTGCCGACTGTCAGCGGAGACTTTAAAGATTCTAGCGAGCAAAGTGGTATACTTTCTATCAGTACTCTTCGCCCGGGAGACATCACTATTAAAATAGCAGAACATTCTACAGATGGTTCATTTGGAAGTGATGACTATGATCTCGGAGGCGCTAAGCTTCCAGCAGCTGACGGAGACACGACAAACTCCGCAAACATTCAAAGCTATAACATTTCTTTTGACTTAGGCAGAACACCAATTCAAAGACTTGGTAATAGATTTGCATTTGCTCGTGAGGTTGACTTTCCTGTTAATGTTAGCTTGAGTCTTGACGCTATCATGACAGACCTTACAACTGGTAACCTTAACGATCTAGTTGATTGTGAAAAGTCTTACGACATTCAAATACAACTTAAGGGAATCACGGGATCTGCTTGCGATACAGTTAAGACTGATGTCGCAGCTTATGTTCTGAAAAATATGAAGCCAGATTCACAATCTTATAGTTCTTCAATCGGAGACAATAAGACTGTTACTTTAGACTTCTCAACTCAAATCGGTGGGCCAAGAGATACAAACGCAGGTGTATTCTTCAAGGGCGTTACTCAAACTCAAGCTCCTTCTGATATGGACGGATCCTTCGCAAGCTAATATTTAGGAGATAAAACATTATGGCAAGAGACGCAGAGTATTGGAGAAGAAGACATGGTGCGAAAACGGAGGCGGAACTTTCCGCCCCGGCACCAGAACCGACCCCGGAGCCACCCGCTCCCGCACCGGAACCAGAGCCAACGCCGGAACCAGAGCCCGAGCCAGAGCCACCCGCTCCTGAGCCAGCTCCAGAGCCGCCTGCTCCGGAACCAGCTCCGGAAGCTCCTGAGGAGTAAAGTTAGAAAAGCCCCCGAAAGGGGGCTTTTTTATTATTTTTGTGTGTAATTATTTATAGGTAAAAGGTACAGTAAAGGTATATTATGGAAAAAGATATTGTCGAAAACTTTTTCTCGTTTCAGTTAAAGAGAAAAATTACAGGATTATACAAGTCCTTCTTCTTCATTCTAGAAGATTTAAATTCAGAAGGTATAAAGATTCCCGAAGAAAACTATAAAAGAATACGCAAACGTATCCTTGATCAAGGGAACGATACTATTCGCGAGCTAGAAGAATATTTTGACAAATATCTTGAATTCCATAAAAATAAATAAGATGAAAAGGTTATACGAGTTTACTCTTAAAAAGAAAGAGCAAGTTGAAAAGGAAGTCCCGGACGTAAATAAGGACGGCGAGGAAATTACAGCTAAGAAAACTGTAGAAGAAGAAGTTGAGAAGAAGTTCTTTTTACGCAGACCTACTCGCGCGATGTTAGACGAGGGAGAACTTTATTATGGTGTTGAGTTAGGTAAAGCTATCCGCGCTGGAATGATAACTCGGCCGCTACTTCACAAACGTTATACTAACGATGGTGGTATAATGAATGAACTTCAGCAGAAAGCTTTTGACGAAATAACAAAAGAGCTGCGAGAGATATATGCTGAGCAGGAAGTAATCAATCAAATTGATGAAAAGAAAAGAACCAACGCTCAGAAGAAAAAGCATAAAGAGCTAGAAGACAAAGCCAAGCCATATCTTGAAACTATGAGAAGATATAACATGGCAGAAGAATCTATTTTTGAAGATACTGCAGAATCCCGCGCCAGAAACAAAGCTATCCTATGGTGGGTATTGTTCATGTCATATAATGATGACGAAACACCATTTTTTGATAAGGGAGACTTTGACGATAGAATCGAAAAATACGATGAAATCGACGAAGGCCAAGACCCTTTTCTGACTTCTGCTGTAGCAGAGTTTACCTATAATATTAGTTTGTGGTACTTTGCGCGTCCTAATAGCACCGAACAGTTCGAAGAGTTAAAGAAAGGTGTTAACGAATTAGAAGAAGAAGAGGAGGAGCCAAAGGAAGACAAAAAGGCTAAAAAGAAGTAATTTAGTTGTGTTAAAACCAAATGCCCCCCTTAACCGGGGGGCTTTTCTTTATGGAAAAACAGTATCTAAAGTTAATATTTTCTGAAATTATAGAAGGGTATTCTTTAGTAAACTCTAAACTGTTTGGGGAACTAAAGATTAAACATATTAATAACTTCGATGCTGCAAAAACAGATATAAAAAATCATTACTACTTTGAGAAAGCTGTAGATCAAGGACTGCCAAAACGAGAAGAAAAGATAGAGTATTTAATTAAAGAGAAACTGTGGGATCCTGAAAAAGATAAAGAAGCTACTCGTTTAGAAGAGATGCTAAAAGGCATGAGAAAGACTAAATCTAAACTCATACTTCAAACCCAGATAGACGCAATAAAAAAAGAAATAGAGGAAAACGAAAAAAACCTAAATCAAATCTTAGCAGAAAAAGAATCTATTATAGGTTTTACCGCAGAAGAATACGCAAATAGAAGAATAAACGAGTATTATATGCATGTGTCTATTTTAGACAAAGATGAAAATCAGTTGTTTAAAGAAGATGAGTTTGATGAACTAGAGGAAAACCAAGTTCAGGAGATAATGTATGTATACGGCAAAAACAATGAAAAGTTTAAAGCAGAAATTTTAAAAAAAATAGCTCTGTCAGACTTTTTTACAAATATCTTTTATCTATGCGATGACAATCTCTACAACTTCTACGGAAAGCCTGTAATAAATCTCACTTTTTACCAGATAGAAATATATAGTTATGGTAGATATTTTAAGAGTATTATTCAGAACTCTGAGGATAAGATTCCAGACCACATAGTAGAAGATCCCGAAAAACTAATAGAGTGGGCACAGTCTAGCAAGAACGTCAAAGAAGCCCTAGAAAGAAGTTCTGTGGGCGATCAAGAGGGCGCCGCGTCTAGTATCGTAGGAGCTACGACGCAAGACCTAGCAAAAGCAGGTATCAACAAAGACGAGGATGTTATAGATATATCTAAAGCCGCGCAAGAAAAAGGCGGTAGATTGACTATGGAAGATATGATGAAATTACACGGTGTTAAGTAAAAAAAGTGTAATTTAATACGTGGCTACAGAAAAGTTACGGGCAGAATTAGAGATATTAACGGCAAAGGCTGAGAAGGATTTGGCAAGGGTTGACAGGTCCTTAGCTGGTGTCGAAAAAAGAGTTGCGTCTATAGGAGGTAAAGGGGGCAAGTCCCTTAAGCCTTTGGGCGAAGGTTTGTCGGCCGCGACTGTAAACGCCAATGAGTTTGAGAAGTCAATGGCAGCAGCGAATGCCCGTGTTATCGCGTTCGGTGCTTCTGCGGGATTAATTTTACAAGTCCAAAGAGCTTTAAAAGAAACTGTTCGTGCTACTATAGAAGTAGAAAAATCTTTAACCGATATTAACGTAGTATTAAATACTAATACTAAAGGTCTGCAAAAATTTGGAGATAGTTTATTTAAGATAGCTGGTCAGACTGGACAAGGATTTAAAACTGTAGCCGTAGCTGCAACAGAACTTGCTAGGCAAGGCTTGAGTATGGAGAAAACTCTTCTTCGTACTAAAGACGCTTTAATCTTAACAAGGCTGACTGGAATGGGAGCTGAAGAAGCTGTATCATCTCTAACTGCAGCAGTCAACTCTTTTAATAAAGCTGGTATTACCTCTGCTCAGGTAGTTAATAAAATGGCAAAGGTCGATCAGGCTTTTGCTGTTAGTTCTGACGACTTAGCTAAAGCTATTTCTCGTGTTGGTTCGTCTGCTGTTGATGCAGGAGTTAGCATGGATGAACTTCTTGCTATTACTACCGCTGTGCAGCAGAGAACTGCTCGTGGTGGCGCTGTCATTGGTAACGCCTTCAAAACTATTTTTACTAGGATTGGCAGAACTGACGTTCAGAAAAAACTAGCTGGTATAGGAGTTGCAACGAGAGATATGCAAGGACAAATGCTCCCTGCTACAAGAGTTTTGGAAAACTTGTCAACAAAATTTCAAGAGCTAAGTAAAAGTCAGCAAAACCAAATAGCAGAAAGCGTCGCTGGTGTTTTCCAAGTTAATATTTTACGTGCGGCTTTGGGCGATCTTTCTAGTAAGTATGGCGTTTATAACAGAGCGCTAAAAGAATCTGCTAGCGCAACAAATGAAGCTTACTTAAAAAACCAGCAGTTAAATCAAACACTTGATGCTTTAGTAAATAAAACTTTAGCTAATCTTACCAAAGCAGGAGCTGCGATAGGCGGCGCGACTTTGAAGCCTGCTATTGAGAATGTTTTAGGTTTGGTTAATAGCGCTATAGGGGCTTTTGGGGAAGGAGGAAGATTCGAAGAGTTTGGTAAAGGAATAGGAAAAGATATAATGAAGGGCATCGGTAATTTTATAGCCGGTCCCGGATTAGTTGTGGTAACTGCAGGTATAGCCAAGTTAGCTTTTAGTTTCGCAAAATTTGCTGGAGATGCTTTAAAAGGATTTGCTGACATAGGTAGACAAGCTGCAAATAGAAAAGCTTTAGAAGCACAAATAACCGCAGAACTGCAAAGACAGCCAAATATAATAAGACAAATAGAAAGAGGGGAGCTGTCTGCTGCTAACGCTGCTAAGGACATGCTAGCAGCGATGAAAGCTTCAAATCTAGAAGCTTCGAAACTTGCTGTAACTACTTCAAGAATATCTGCTAGTATGATGGGGATGGGTGCTCTTAGAAGACCCGGTCGAGCCCAAGGCTTTATTCCTAACTTCGCCGATCCGAATGCAGAAAGAGCTTCCGCCGCTATGGGCGGATATAAAGCTGGAGCTATTAAAACTATGAACATCCCGGGGCAAGGCTCCGTTATGTATAATAGCGCAGAAACTGTTAAGAGATTCCCGGGTATGCAGCAGCCTGCTATTATGCCACCGCAAGGAAGCCGCGCTGGTTCTAATTATCAAAAAGCTTTCGGCGCTGCACACGGCTTTGATCCTTACGCCGCTGGTGGATTTGTCCCTAACTTCAACAAGATGAGCGTAAAGCAACTTTTTGGATTAGATAGAAACGCTAAAATTAGAGATATAAATGTAAACGAACAAAGGTCAAAGCAACTAGAAGATGCTGCGGCAGCAGGAAAATTAAGGTTCGATGATTATAGCGATAATCCAGCGATAGCAGCTGCTGTAACAAGAGGTAAATTAAGAGCTCAAGGCGCTAAAACAGAGCAAGTAGGTAAGAACTATACTCACAACGCAAGTTACCTAGGACTTTTAGGATTAGAAGGATCGCATCTGGGCACGAGCACAACATCTCTTGGTAAAATAGCTAGATTTGCTGATGCAGGGCTAGATCCTAGATTATTAAATAGAAAAGTTACCTTTACCAACATGCAAGCTAACTCTATAGATGAGATAACTAAAGGTAGCACTCAGGTAAATAAATCTAAATTTTCTGATCTCATTTCGGAAAAAATGACAACCCCGGTGTCTCAAATAGCGAATGAGATCTTTAAAAAAGGTTTAGGAGACGATCATAAAGTCGCAGTAGCTGATTTACAAAAACAATTTAAAGGAAATCACCAATTACTGCCTCCGGGCGCAGAAGGAAGTATATTTGAAGCGGCCGTTAACTTAGGGTTATTAACAACTAAAAAAAGTCCGAAGGCAAGATTAGATGCCTTTGACCAAAGCACTAAAGGAGCCCAAAAACCTTTTGACTTTGAAGAGTCAGGAAGAGCTAAACCTCCTTTTAGAGATATCTTTCACTTTGAGGATAACCTTCTCTACGCAGACGCTAAAAGAACTATAGATAATAAGAGCATGGGCACGCTAATTAAAAAGGCCTACAATCAAGGCGTACCCGGGCTGCCCGGATTAGAGCTACTCGAAGGGGGAGCAACTGTCGCAAAGGGCGCGAAAAAAGTTAAAGCTTTCGGCCATGTGCCAAACTTCTCTCCGTTAGGAGACGCCATCACAAGAGAAAGAGCGGCCGGTGTTCCTAGGTCTGCTATTAGAGTTGGCGCAAGCGCTTCATTGAAAAGTGCGGGTAATCCCGCCGGACTGGGAGTATACAATACTATAGACGAACCAGCAGGTTTACACCAAGGAATTAGCAGGTCTAGAAGAATGGGCGTAAATCCAAAAGCTCATGGAGTGCCTAATTTTGCTAAGCCCTTTATAGACATGCCAGCGGGTTATGTGATGCCGGGAGCTTCTCCAGTCGCAGAATCTAGGACTCGAATAGAAGGCAGAGAAGGTCCTAAAAAAATAAATGAGGGTGGGACAAAGATAAAAAAAGCTGCTGACACGATGAAAGCAGCTACGGATAAGCTAACGGGCGCTGGAGGATTGATGGCTCTATCTAGTATAGGCTATATGGCAGCCCCTGCCTTACAGCGAGCTACTGGCATGGATCCGCGCATAATGGACACTGGAATGATGGCGTTAGGAGGTCTAGGCGCAGCTCAAATGTTCTTGGGTTCAGACGCTGAAGGAGATAGTAAGAGAAGAGGAGCTAGAGAGTCTTTCTCTAGGTCAAGACGTGCCGCTCAGCTTAGAGCTACAAGAGCTGGGGCTACTGCTGGGAGAGGAGCAGGCGTCATGAGAGGGCTTAAGGCTGCTGGCGCCAGCATACTAGGCCTGCCTAAAGGAAAGGTCACTCCCGGAGGAGCTTTGAAAGGTTTAGCAAGGAGAGCGGCCTTGCCTGTAACCGCTTACGCCGCAACAGCGGCATATTTCAAAGGGGCAAATGAAAGTGAAGAAGAGAGAAACTTTAGATTAGCCCAAGAAGCTTTAACGAAAGCTCAAGAGTCGGACTCTAGGCCTATTCTAGAACAATTAGGAGCAGGAGTAAGCCAGTTTTCTGGAGGGTTCCGAACTAGTTCTTCGAAAGTAAGGCAACAGCAGTTTGGTGATATTAGGAACATGGTTTATGGCAAAGGCGGGCTAATGGAAGGAGCGGACACGGAAACTTCTAATATCGTGGGAGAAGCTTTTTCTGAATTCACTAATTCCTTTACTAGAGGAGCGCTAGCTGTAGAGTCCGCAGGGGAAAAATTTAATAAAGCTATAGCTGACGTTGCCGATAACCTTAGCGATAGGATGCGCGAGTTAGAGAATAGACAACTAATAACCGGTATACAGAAAGACTTCGCAGATCCTAAATTAGAGAGTAAGCCTATACCCGGGTTTACGCAGGTGCTAAAGCGCGGAAAATTCGTTGACGCAGGTCCAGACGGAGCTCCAGAAGGAGCTAGGACAAGAGAGTTTTTCTTCGAAGGAGCTGCTAACGTAAAAAGAAGAGGTAAGGATTTAGCAGAGCGGATTATGGGCATGGCCGCTTCCCCTGATGAAATATTTAGGAATATATTAGCAGCAGAACAACAACATGGCGGTACATTAGAGCAAAATTTACAAAGAATAGATTTATTTGATGACCCAACTTATAAAAAAGTCGACCGAGGCGTTTTTGGCGGGCTTTTTGGCGCTGATCATAAAGCGGGCAGGGCGAATGATCCTAATCTAAAAGCAGGCAGATTTGGTTTGGCTATGCTAGGCATTAGCCCCAAAATACAGGATCAGTTAAATGTTATAGATCCAGAAACTTTAAAAGCAGCAGAAGACGAGCTTCTTAAAATGTTCCAGAAGGGCGGTAGATTTGGACCCGGAGCTAACAGAGCTTTTAGGGCTGGCGGAGACCTCAAGGGGGTTAGTGTAGCTGGAGTAGATACATTTATGGAAAGAAGTGACGCGATGAGTGCTTCTACAGCAATCCAAATAGAAAAGCGTCGCACTGCTATGCTTATAAGCGATTTAAAAATTAGCCAAAAAACTAATTTATTAAGGAGGCAACATCAGGACGCTTTAATTGCTAGCACTAGGGGTATTTATGCAGAGTCTGACATAAAACTTAGAGAAGCTAAATTACAGAATAAGATAGCACATGATATAGAAGCAGAAGATATAAAATCTAGAATAGAAATAGCTAAGCAGCAACAAAGAGAATCTGCCGCAGGCATAGTGGCGGATGCAATAAGAAAAAGCCCATCTCAGGCTTCAGATTTACGTGGAGCTCGTTTTGATATAGGAGGCATGGACATATTAGCAGCTCGGGATGATTTAATTGATACCCAAAGAAAGTTAGATAATCCTTTTGAATTATCGCCAGAACAGAAAAACTTGTTAGAGGTAAGGAAAAAACTTTTAGCGCTTAGGATAAAAACTTTAGGCGTTTTAGAGACTGAAAACGCCCTAACTATAGAAAATGCGCAAAAGCTTACGGCTGCCAATCAGAACGCTGATAAACAAAACGAAATAGATCGACAAATAATAGAAAATAAATATAAATACAATAGAGTTCTCGATATGGAGATAAAGCAAAAAGAGTTGCAGCTTCAGGTCGACAAAAATAGATTTCTTAGAACTGATTTGTTAACAGGCAGGATAACTGGACAGCAGTTTGCTTCAGGAAGAGCTAGGGAGCGCTCCATGCGCAGAGATGCAGAGGGTATGGCTGGGCAGCCTATGGTTGGTTTTGGGACAATAATGCAAGAAAGGTTTGCGTACGGCCCAAGAAATGCAGCCGAAGATTTCGAGCAAGGTATGGCTGACGTTGCTGACACAATCAAAGGCGGCATGAAAGACTCTATCAAGGGCCTTATCTCTGGCGCAGAAGATTTCAAGTCTGCCTTAAGAAACGTGATGGACAAACTTCTGGATAAAACTTTAGACACGGGACTTGAGGTAGTGGTAGGTAATTTGTTCGGCAAGCTTGGTAATTTTGCTGGCCGCGCTGGCGGTGGCGGGTTTGGGTTTGGTGGATTTCTTAACCAAGGTGGTATTGTCAGGGGTGGTTCTGGGGTCAAAGACGACGTCATGACGTTTATGCAGGGCGGAGAGTATGTTATTAAGAAAAGTGCCGCTCAGAAAATAGGTTATGGCACGCTTAATGCAATAAATAGTTACTCATCTGGCGGCAAAGCTAGAGTATCTTTAGCAAAAGATTTCATGTATACTGGCGATGACCCTACAAGGCCAACGGGAGGAGGGTTCAAAGTAAGCAGAGGGCTATCTACAAGAGCTTTATTTAGAGATGACGACCCGCAAACAGGTAGAGTTTTCGGAAGACAGCAAAAACTAGCAAGCTATCTTGAGTATAGAAGAGCAGAGCAGGCGAGAAGAGATGCTGCTGTGCAAAGAGTTAAAGACCAAAAGAGCGCAAGGCTTAGAAAGGCCTACATAGGGGCCGCTATCAACATTGGGGCCGGAGCTATCATGCAGAGGATGCAAACTAATGCTATTATAGACAAGGGCGTCTCTGACGCTACTACCGGTGCGGTTCCCATAGGTAGTCCTGCTGGGATTGGTGTTAACTTTAACAATATGTCTGCTCGAGGCGGTTCTCCTGCGCTTGTTCAAGGCGGCGAATATATTATGAGCCCACGAACCACTGCTAAATACGGCACAGGGTTCATGGCAGAACTAAATCGCGGTAGGATGCCCGGATTTAATATGGGCGGTCTAGTTGGCGGTGGCGGAGGCGCGGGAGGCGGTATAACCACAAATAACGTCAACCTTGCAATCAATGTTGATAAATCTGGTCAAACGTCTGTGCAGACAGAACAAACATCTGGCGGCGGCAAAGATAAAGAGAGAGAAGACAAGTCTGAAATCGAAAGACAGAAAAAGATGGGCGAAGCTATCAGAGGTGTTGTTCTGAAAGAAATCGAAAGACAACAAAGACCGGGTGGGCTGTTAAGAGATAATGCCAGTTACTCTGGCGGAAGAAGAATCTAAAGTTTAGATTCTAACTCAATAATTCTTTTTTCTAACTCCATGAATTTATCTTCTATAATCATGGCGCCTTCATTATACATTTTGAAGGCGTTTATTGTCCCTCTTTCTACAATAGGTATTTTCATCTTAGGTGTCTGGTCAATTTTCTGAGCGATACAAATAATCTGACCATCGAAGTCTTTTAAGTTTTCTTTATCTAAGGTTATTGTGGACCGATAAATTTTTATTTGGCCTTCGGGAATAAACTCAGGAATAGGGTATTCAAAAGATATATAATTAGCACCTTTCGCAAACGCCGAACTTCTTACATTCTTTTCTATTACTTTAATTTTCTTAGTGTCGGTGAACTCTACGACTATTTTTAAATCCTTGCCGCCAGCTCCCTCTGGAGATATCTCCCTGTGACCAGATACAAAGAAGTTTTCTACATTGTCTAAAGATACTGAGGTTACTTTACCATCTTCTACTTTTCTAATATTTACATTACATTTGCCGCCGTATTCTTCGTGAACAATAACCTGCCCCTCTTCATAGCCACTCCCTCCGTCTGCTATCATTGCGTGCTTCTCTATAGCATACTCTTTTATGTACATCTCAACAAAGTCTCTGGAGAAAAATTGAGCTTTGTCTAAGTCGGTAATAACAATATACTTTTTGTCATCTTGGGTTATCTGGGAAAAGTTAAACCAAATTTCTTCTTTTTTAATTTCTCTGATTGAGTAGTATTCATCTTCTATTCTTACAGAAAAGCTTTCATTTATAGTCAGAAAATTTTTATCTGACTGACATAATAATTTATTAGATCCCTTGTCTATACTTGCAGAAAAATTAACTAACTTCATACATTTATCTTATTAATTTAGAGCCATAAAGCCAACAAAAATTCTCATAGTCGGAGTTTTTTGGCCAAACTGTGTTGCTCTAGCATTAGTAGAACCTATATTAAGGACAGCTTTTTCTTGAGTAAGCTCTACGATTTTAACCGTAGCTTCATCATTAGATTCTGAAAAAACTTTAAGTGTTCCGTCTTCTAAAATATAAGGCGTAATTACAGGTATGTAATCTTTAGGCTCTTTAAATGAAAAGGTAATTTGTTCATTAGGGTATTGTTCTGTGAGAAGATTTTTTTCAACTCTAACATTACTAAGGCTGCCATTAACCACATCTATATAAGAGTAGCATCTGAAAGCCTGAGATCTAAAACCCTCATCAACAGCAGCTTTTTTATAAATCGTCATAGACGATATTGTTAACTGGTCTTTGTTGAAAGTATTTTTGCCATCTATCTCTAGACCGTTAAACTGAGATATGGGAGGGGCGACTTTGCTAAAAGATAAATCTTTTTCGCCGAGTATGCTTTCTACTTCTTTTCCGTCGACTGAACCTATAATAGGATTACCATCTGCCGTAAAATGTTTCCTAAGATGCAGATTATCAAAAATACCTATGATTATGTTAGAATCTAAAATAGTATTAGTTGAAAAAGCATTGGGCGCAGGTATAGAAAGAATTAAATCAGAAGAAGTATCGTTAAAATTTTCTGCAAGTACAAAAGTTCTATTTACATCTACTACAGTATCTTCAACTGTAACTTTTTGCACAGAACCGTTGCTTAAATTTATTTCTTCTGGATTTAAATTAAACGGCTGGTCTGCATAGTATATAACAACTCCGGCCATAGATTCAAAAGTTTCGTCTATTATCTCTGCTTCAGATTTAACAGAAGATTTTGTGGCGGTATCAATACTCTTTCTAAAGTCTAATATAATATTACCTTCTTCAGAAAGCTTAGGTTCAATAATGTATGGGATTGCTCTATCAAAACCTTCTTGCGGACTGACAAAACTTTCTCTGTCGCTATACTCGTTTAGAAAAAATATACTTTCGGGCTTTACTATTTCGACTTCTAAAATATCATATCCGCCGTTTTCAAAGTTGCCTTCTTTGCCTTCATTAATAGTATTGTCATGTAAGACATTACCAGCGCTAGTTTTTAAAGTGTCTTTATTATATGCCTCAATTACTAAATCAAACTTTCTAAGTGGCAGCTTTTCTTTTTTAAGTTTATTTGTTACGACGAAACTATTTTCTTCATCTTTATGATGCGTTTCACCTTCTGCTATATTTTTTATTCCTATCTCTGAATTAAAAAAAGAAGAAAAAATAAACTCTCCCTTGATCAAGTCTTGGTTGTAAAATTCATAAAGTATGTTAGGACTCGGCTGATTGTTGGGGCTTACTTCTCTTATGGTGGCTCTAGTTAGTCCCTTGAAAGTTAAATTAGAGGCAGCAGACGGAGGCGCAGACGCTTTGTAGGTAAAAGAGGGGCTGTCTTCATTTCTTATTTTTGCAACACTTGTATTGTCTCCTATCTGTTTACTAGCAGGACTTCCGTCTAAACCTTCTGCTTCTCCGTTCAACGTCAATGCGTATATCTTCAACTGTTCCGTAATGTCCACAGCATCAACGTCATCGTCTACTTTAACACCGCCTTCGCTGCTTCCTGTGCTGCCCGAGCTATCTGCGTCCACAGCGTCTTGATCTTGTCTCGGCGGGTAGTAAACTGGCCCAAAAAATTTACCATCTAATACAGACCAAATAGAAAAGAAATACCTGCCCGTCTTTTCTGCGAAATATGTAAACTTGTAAGTTTGAAAATCTTCTAGTTTTAAGTTCTCGTCATTTGGAGAAGAGGTAAGAAAATCTCTTCCATCAATAGTAAAAAAAGTTCCCCCTAATCCGTTATCTATATTGTTCTGTTCTGTTTCAGACTTTTGAGATGAAAAAGTAGTAGAAGAAAAGTCAGTGCCAAACTTGACCAAAAGTATAAACTCATCGTACTCTTTATAATCATACTCGTCATTTTCTCCGTTATACGAGTCCCAGTATATGTTTATTTTTTTAGACATGGTTTATTGGTCTGAAAATCTTCTTGGTACTATTTTCTCTGTTCCGGTTTCTGGGTCAGAAGGGTTGTCAGATCTGTCATCTTCTATATTACCTTCATAAAACAAGCTAGTTGAGGTTGAGGCTATTTGGGTATGTTTAAAGGAAGGAGCTAAATCTATATGCACGTTATAGCTTTTGATTGTAGTTCCTTGTAGGTCGACACTATTGTATTCTTTGCAATCATTTACAGCAAGATAGCCATCAACCATTGTTAACCCAGAATCATTTAGGCCGTGGCCAAAAGTAAACGATGTAGTTAGTTTCGAAGAGTTATCTGAGTTAACATCTATACCTCTGCCTTCTTCAGTTTTATATTTTCTTTTATCATTATCTTCTCTGGTTTCAAGACCTCTAACGTACAGACACTCTGTTCTGTCGTCTGCAACTACGTTTCCGTCTTGGTCATGAGTAACTTTTATCTTTCCGGGATACTCAACAGGCATATAGGTAGAAGTAGATATTCCTTTTTCTGTATAGTCATCTACAGTAACAAAGTATTTGTCTATGTAGTCTTTAGGTGTTTTATATAATTTTGGAGCTATCTTGGAATCTACTCTAGTGTTATCAGCTTCTGGGTGATTAAGTACCACGGCTGGAGACTGATTGCATGTGTTAGCTTCTCCCGGTAACAGTGAAGGTATATCGTTCAAGTTAACAGCGAAAGTATATCTATAGCCGTTTTGGTCATGGCAATCTAGCACTTCGCCCGCTGAATCTAAATCAAACTCAGGAGAAACGCTTACTGTAAACATGGCATATTGACCGGGGTGTATGTAGTCCAAAAGCTCTTTATCACCTTTTTCTAGAATAGAGTTATATTGGGCTTTGTTGCTAAAAGTAGTTTTTGGAAAGAAGGTAAACTCAAAATCTTCGTTGTAGTTTTCTCCGCAGAAGTTTAATTTAGCAAAGTCTGCATAATTTTTTACTATTTTTTGAGTTTGTTCAGATTTGTCGACTATTGCATCAATATACTCAAAATTAACGTCCGCAAAAGGTTCATAGCTATCATCGGCATCACATAAGCATCCCTCTTGATAGGCAAGTTTTCCATTTTCTTGTTGACGATTAGAGCTAAGATTTGAAAAAGAAAAGTCGCGTATATCTTTAGTGGCTTCATCTCTTCTCTCTACAGGAATTACGTTTCCGTCGTCATCTCTTAGAAAATCTGGGAAAACATAAAGCGCGTGTTGTATCAAAACTTTGTATTTTTGATTAGGTGGAGCAACCCAGTATACATTGCCATTTTTTATATTTTCTGAGCTGTAGCTTCCATTAAAAGCATGGCCTATATGGGTATTATCTTTTGGATCATTACATTTGTCTTTTGCTGTAACAGAGTCGTCCCACTCTATTGTTCTTAAAGACTCTTTAGTTAAGTCTCTCAACCCGTAGGAGGCGGGGAAAACTCTATCAACCACGACATATCCTAGGGACTCAAGATACTCTTGGCTATGCTCGCAATAATCATCTACGACATATCTAAGCCTGCTGCCTGCTATAGCGTCAGATTCATTATCGAAAGCTAGTTTTCTATCAACTAAGTAAAAGTCTCCATACTGATCTGTTTTTTCAGAGTACTCAAAATAAAAGGATTCGCCGCGATTGGCAAAATAAGTTAATGAGTTGTAATAATCCAAAGCTGCTTGTTGGTTGGCTTCTGTAGACATATTACCAAACACATCTTCGTCGTTTACAGGTTTGATTTTGTAATTGCTAGCAACTTGGTCCTCTAATCCTTGAGAGGGGCTGAAGTCTCCTAAATTAATATTTAGTTTAAACTTCATTGGGAAGAACCTTTCGTTTGTAAAGTTGACAGGCGTTTCTGGTTTAGGTTCAGTTATCTCGGTAGGCTTAACACATATTCCCTCTTCTTGAATATCTTTGCAGCTTCTGTCTTTATAAAACTCCCCTTTAAGCTCATCACATTCACTTCTTTTTAAGTTATTAAAGCAAGAGTTTGTATCTCCGTTACTAACACAGCACGCCCCTTCATCAGATGGATCATATTCGAAAGGAGGAGGGGTCTTCTTTTCTTCTGTTTCGTTAGGCTTTTCTACATCGTTTTCATCAACTCTTACGTTTTCAACAGGGCCGCCTATGCTCGAGCCATAATCTACCACAGGCGGTGCAGTAGATTCGTATACTTCCATATTATGCTCTATAGCTGTAATATCATACTTGCTATCATTCTCAATAATATTTACAACTTTAAAAGTTTGCTGTTCTCCAGAAGCTAGTTCGTCATTGAGAGTGTAATTTCTATTCCTCGTCTTATCTTTATATCTGGGTTCTATAGACCAAATTAAGTTAGCTCCATCTGGATTAGTATATTCAGAAGAGTAAGCACCTGTGTTACCAGCGGCCAAGTCTCCTATAACAGAAGAGTTGTTGTACCCAGTAATAGAGTACCCAGTGAAATCAAGCCCGCTTTGATGTAAGCTGTCAAAAAATATTTTTGTTACTATGCCACTACCGCTGACTGAAAAATCTGAATGATAATTTCCAGTGAAAGGTAAAGCCTGAAAACCACTAAAGTAAATATTCTGAACTTGATTTTTTCTTATCTCTGGATAGTCGGCAGAAGTTAAAGCTTCGTCTGTATTGTCTGCGCTAACCGTTATAGTTTCTACGGTAGTGGTCTTTGTTTCGCTTGCTGTTCTAGTTCTAGTTTCAAAGGTTTTAACTTTTTTAATGTGATTAAATTGAAAAATATCTTGAAATGCAGTAGTGGGTTGAGATGGCGTAGTTTCTCTATATTCAACTCTAGAACTAAGGTGTAGCTTGTTTACGTCTGTAGCAGCAGCATAAGCTGTAATAGGATGTATGACTTTTACTACAAGAGAGGTGACCCCTGCAGGTTTTATAAATTTAAGAGATATTTGTTTTGCACTATTAATTAGCAATAAGTTCTCAGAGCTTTTATTGCTTGACTGATGCACATTAGCGCTAAAAGGTATGCGGTGACTAAAAGCATCTTCTTTAGCGTCTAAGTAAGCTATTTCTTCTTGTGCCAAAGATCTAGTTTCATCAGAGACGTCGGGGTCGGTGCTGTAAAACTGTAAACAGTCAAATATATCACCGTTTCTTCTAGTACTAATTTGAGCTCCTTCGCGAATTGCACCCTCTCCGTGGGTCATTTGTTTTTGAGCTTTTTCTCTAAGCTGCGTTTGAGCTCTAGCGGTTCTTACTCCGCCTAATTGCATTATTGATTGAGTTTCTGCTCCTATATATTTAGTTTCTGCTATTACATTTCCATCTTGGTCTTCAATAACTATTCTTTTAGGAAACCCGGGCTTAGAGCTTTCTCTTACTTTACCGTCGAAATATTCTTTTTTCTTGGCGCCGTTTTGATAAGAGCTAAAGCCAAAAGAAAACTCTGCTTTACCTTCTGCAACGCTAATAGTTTTAGTAGTCGTAAAAATATTAGTGTTATCTATGCTGTCATTAAAGTTATCGCTTAATCTGCCTGCTAGACTCATGCCGGGAGACTTGGGCGATGTGTCCTCTAAAGAAAAAAGGTTAACTGGAGAATCTATAACAGTTTCAATTTCTTCTGTTATATTTTCGCCTTCGGTCTCAGTAGTTGTTTCTAAAGTTACATCTTCGACGCAATTAGAAGGAGTTATTTGAGAAGCTTCATAATAGTTAGTTGGTGTCAGTATTGATAGCTTGTACTCTGTATCAGGAACAAAATGTATAGGCTTATCTATGACTATTGCATTGCCCGTAACAAGCATTGACCCGTTGTCATCTGCTCTGTCATAAGTTGAATATAGGCCGCTGGGTATAACGCCAGTCGCAGTTTCTTCAACTTTTAAAGTTCTGCCTGCCAGCTTTCTGTCATTTCTAAACTCATCATATATTGTAATAACATCTCCGGGCCTGATGTAGTTACCTTCGTTGCCTGCTGTAAATGCTACAGTTTCTGTTTGCAAAACTTCACTTCTTAGTATCCACTCACCAAATCTTTTTGCTTGGCCTTCGCTTGTGCATCCTATGGCGCTAGTCTCTATCTCTTTAATTCCATATCTTTGTATACCAAGTTGGTCTTCGGTATAACATATAGAAGGTTGATAAAGATTATTTTTGTCATTGTATCTAACAATAGCTACCGTATGTCTAGCTCGTTTTGCCGACGAAGAATATACAAAGTTACCATCTACAACATTAGAGTTGTTAAAAAGATAAATAGGCAGCTTTGGCCTATCTTGAGAAACATATATGCCGCCAAAAGCAAAATAAACTATAGCTCTGAACGCAGATGCTAAATCATTTACAACTTTATAAGCTTCTTCTCTAGATGTGATAATATGATTAAGAGTGAATCTGGGCTCAAGTCCACCTTTGCCATCAGCAACAAGTACGTCGCAATATTTAGCTATTTCATACAGTGTCCACTTGTCAACAATGTCACTATCTATATACTCACCTAAGCCGTATCTGTTATTGGTAATTAAATCGTAAAAACACCACGCAGGGTTATTTGTCCACTCTTTTCTAGCTTCAAAACAACCATCCCAATACCCTAAAGGTTCTGTATAAGTTCTTAGTATAGGGTCATAGGTGTTGGGTATTTTTACTTTTTGTAATTTTGTTTCATAGGCTCTGCTAGGCAGCCTGCTGAAAAATTCTGCATTAAATTTAGAATAAACCATACTGCAGTATGGATATCTAATTACAGAGTCGTATATTTCTACTATAGAATCTACAAAAGATTCATTTTTAAGATAGGAATGAACAGAGTCAGGGGTGAGGCGGATAATTTTAATTTCCCAGCCTTGAAAGTATTTATAAAATTTACTATCTCTTGGGTTTTCTTTTTTCCAAATGCCTTTTCTAAAGTCTATCTCAACACTTCTTAAATACGGTTCTTCTATTTTACCGAAGATTACGTCGTCCACATCAGGAATACTTTTCCATGGAACAAATAAATCTTCTGCGCTGGGAGTTTTTGCAGTATCTGAGCTAGTTATAATGTTTCTTGTATCGTATACAGGTCTAGTGTATATTTGATATCTAATTTTTCTAGCCTTTTGATCGCCTTGGCCAAATGTGAGCTGTGCGTTTTGATGCTTTTCTTTTTTGTCGAAAAAGCTCTGCCTGCCTTTGCCTTGTGGCGGAACAATAGCGTTATCATAAGGGTCGTCAAAAAGAGTTTCCATCAATCTAGGAATCTTTATATTGACTTGTATGGCGACACACTCTTTATTTAAGACATTATATACTTTTGCATTTCTGTCTATTTCCCCAAGTAAAGTTGGCGGATTATTAACTTCTTCTTCGCCACCTCCGCCAAAGTCTTCTGAGCCATAAGCTTTGTTATAATCGTTATTAGTATTTTCAACTAATTTAGGAGACCTATACCCCGGCGTTTTTTCTGGAGTAGAAAGGTCTATAGAAGGACCAAAAAGTCTGTCTCCTAAAGACCTAAAAACAGAAAGCTCAAAATCATTAACACCTTTAGAGTTTGCTTGATTAGGTAGACTGTCGTTAAGGGAGGGTATTTCTCCTTGCGGTATACCTTTAACCCAGTTTAAATTTACTTCTTGAAAATTATAAAAGCCATCTTTATCAACGACAGGAACTTCATTCCAGTAAACTGAGCGTAAAAAGCCTAAGTCAGTTTTACAGTTACCGTTTTCATCTAGCGCTGTGTAAGCTGTAAATTTTGAATCATCATATCCTACATTACCTTCCTGCCCTTGGAATCTATATTCTCCGCTAACAATACCTTCTATTTCGCCTTCGCAGATTAAGTCAGCAATAACAACTTCGCTTACCGCAGAGTATAATCCTGTTTCTCCAGAATGAAAAACACCTGCTTCATCTGTAATAGGCGGTCTTGATACGCGTGGATCCTTTTTACCCATATTATCTTTCTTTAGCTTCTATTTTAATTTCATTTCCTACTGTAATGTAGTCGTCACCGTTGCTTACTATTATAGTGTTATCGGGCACAGTTGAACTAACATAATTATTAGTAGGGTCACACTCATCTGGAGAGCCATCTGATTTACTCACTTGCTCTGCCCTAGTTTTCATAACAGTGTCTCCTAGGGTAGGGTTACCGGACTTGTCTTTTAAGTTATTGCCATAGTCGAGTCCGTAACCGTCGTAGCCCCAATAGTTTTTGAAAGGCACGAAAGTTAATTTATCTGCGGACCTGTTCATATAGTTGCCATTTTTTTGGTCTTTGGTTTCTATGCTTGATTGTATGACATGACTCCCAACTAAAAGTCTTCCATAGCCTACGAAAACTGGCCCACCTTCTCTTACTGTATTGGCGGGGCCAGTAAATAGAAAAGACGGACGCCCACCGCCTTCTATCTGTCTAAAATCTTCAAACTCTGGCATGGGTGTAAGCAGGTTAGCTATACCTGCTGCCATAAGGCCAATGCCCGCCATAAGCAAAGCCGCGCCCATGGGGCCAGCTACAAAAAAACTTGCCACTACTAAAACGGCTCCTAGTATAGTAGTAAATGCGTCGCTTCCGGCCCCTTCAATGACAGGAATGACGTCAATAGTTTCTAAATCTCTTTTTAAAACTAATTCAGAGTGTTCCACGCCTTCTAGTTCGTTAATATTTCTGGAAGTATCGTGGACAAAATCTTTACCGTTTATAAGAACTCTATATTTAATATTTTTCTTATCATTCTCAATCAAGTTTGTATAAAGTTTTTTAGTCTGCTCTTGCACAGCTTTCATAGCCTCACTAACAGAATTTACGGAGAGTTTCCAAATTTCTCTGCCGATAGCTTTGCCTAGCTCCCCGTGAAATTTTATAGTTGTTAGTTTATCGTCCATTGTTATATCTATACACTTGAGTTAAATTCTTAAAATATTTATCAATCTTTTCACAATTAGGTCTTCTACCTATTTTGTGGTGGAGAAAATTATTGTTTGAAATATATACGCCAAAGTGATCCACATTATCTTTTATAGAAAAACATAGGATGTCACCTTGTTTTAAATCTTCTATTGTATTAAAAGAAACTTTTATTAAATTTTTTTTATTTAACTCAAATGTTTCCTCAACAAAACTTTTTGATTTAGCACGCCATTTAGAATCTCTATCGTTTAAAGATTTAGGCAGTAGCAGATTATACCCAACTGATTTATTTAAGTAGTCCTGAACTAAAGATATGCAGTCAGACTCTCCCCACTTAAATTTTTTTTCTAAAATTTCTATTTTTTCATGTTCGTGCCTGAAGACTTTAAAAGTATCAGAAGTTAAATCATACAAAACAAAGTCTATTTTATGTTTGAGGCTGTCTTCTTTATCTTTGAGAGAAAAATCTGGATTACCGTTTGTGTGAGAATGATAAATAGCTTTTATTTGCCCGAGATTAGAAGTTTTAAAATAATCTAAAGTGTCAACAGAGAAAGAAATATTTTTTTCCTTAGCTATGTTTCTGGCTTTTTTAGTTTTTACTAGGCCGGTGTCTTCGTCTGAATATAAAAAACCGCAACATTCTTTGGGAGTGTCTTCCAAAGCGTGATTTTTGATAAATTCACGATTTTCTTTATCTAAAATCATCTTGCGTTTTGTTCTAGTTTAGTAGCATTAGGAAACCCGCCAAACTGAAGCTCCCCTTTCTTAAAGTCTTCACTTTCTCCTATGACGACAGAGCCTTGTGTGCCCCATCTTTTTCTGCACCCCTGTAGAGTTTTAGAGCATAGATCTGCTATCCAAAAATCAGGGTTAGGAGGAGAGTACTCAGTATTTTCTGTGGCTGGGATATCAACTTTTGCAACAAAGTAATATCTAATACCGTTCTTCTCCATATAGATGTAGTCTCCAGATTCATAAAAAGCTTTGCTGGAGTATCTTCCTTTAAATACAAACTCAGAAACTCCTATCATATCTTTTATGTTTTGGTCATTTATTGTAGCTACAGGGGGCGCATCTTCCGGCAAAGTTAAATCTGTTCTCCTAATGCCGCATTTTTTATATACGTGGTCAGCTAAAGATTGAGCAGAGTTTCCATCGCCTTCATAGAAACAACCGCAGCCTCTATAAGTAAAACCGCACTTAGAAGCTGTAACAACCCTTCTGGGAAGCTTAACGCCCTCTACATCTAACGAAGAGCTTAGTTCATAGTTAATAGAGTTTTTGTCTTCGCTAGCTTTTCTTTCCACAAAGAAGACGTCCCTAGGTAATTCTGCATAAGGGTCTGGTTCGTATTCTTCTGGAAAATTTGAAGCATATATGCCTCTTTGTGAATCTGGGCTAGAGATA
>NZWA01000042.1 GCA_002697505.1 Flavobacteriales bacterium
AACTTTGGAGTAGTCAAATCCTGTTGGAGTAGTTCCTAAATGCCATTTCCCAATAACTGCTGTTTCATAGCCATTTTTTTGAAAAATTTTAGGAAATGTTAATTGTTTTCCATTAAAATCACCACCATCTACATTTTTATAAAACCCATTTACATGTGAAAATTTGCCGGTTAAAATAGATGCTCTACTAGGGCCACAAATAGAATTTGTACAATAAACATTATCCATTCTTGCACCTTCATTAGCTATTCGATCTATATTAGGAGTTGGTGCAAGTTTACTAACTTGTGAACCATACGCACTAACAGCTTGATAAGCGTGGTCATCAGCCATAATATATATAATGTTTAATGGTTTTTTTTCTTTTTTTGCTTCTTTTGAGATATTACATGCACTTAAGATGAATAATAAAAAGATTGAAAAAATTAATGTGATAATAAAATTGAAAGATTTCATATATTTTTTTTTATAATTAATTAGCTAGAATATTATAAAAACACTAAAATAATTGTAATGAAATTATAGAAACTAGCTTAGTGTTTTAATGACACTAAAATAATTAATTTAATTAAATTTGAATAATAAAAAATATAAAACTTGAAGATATATATACTATCAATATACCTCTTAATTTCTACAATTTGTTTTGGAACAGAATTACCAAATTTTTTGTGGCTTATCTGTGAAGATCAATCTTTATTTTTTTCAGTGTATGGTGATTCAAGTGCTAAAACTCCCAACTTAGATCAGCTAGCAAAAGATGGAATTGTATATCAAAATTGCTATACACCTTCACCCGTTTGTGCTCCAAGCCGAAGCAGTTTAATTACGGGTATGTATCCAACAACAATTGGAACACATCATATGCGAGCTTACAAAAAATCAAAAAAAAGCAATTCACTAAATCCGCACAGTTCATTACCATATTACAGTGCAAAACCCAAAAAACCCATTCGTTTTTTTACTGAATATCTTAGAGCAAATGGATATTATTGTTCAAATAACTCAAAAGAAGACTATAATATGATTACTTCTCCACTTGCTTGGGATGAAAGTAGTCAATCAGCACATTGGAGGAACAGACATAAAGATCAATCCTTTTTCTCTGTTTTCAACTTTTATGTTACTCATGAATCCAATATCTGGAAGAAAAAAAATAATTATTCAAAAGAAGAGTTAGAAAAGATATCGAAACCTGATTTTTTGCCTGATAATGATAAAATTAAAATTGATCTATTAACCAACTATAAAAATATTGAAAAACTTGATCAGGAAATTGGACTAATTATTCATCAACTAAAAGAAGATAGCCTTTATGATAATACAATTATATTTTTCTTTAGCGACCATGGGGGTCCTTTCCCAAGATATAAGCGATCGATTTACGAAACAGGAATTCGTGTTCCCATGATAGCTAAGTGGATTAATGATACCATTAAAAGAAACCAAAATCAGTTTATTAGTTTTGTTGATTTTGCTCCAACTATACTTGAAGCTGCAAATATTAAGGAGGAATTCCCATTTGAAGGAGTTTCCTTTTTTAAAAAAGAAAAACGTCAATATATATATGCTGCAACAGATCGCTTTGATGAATACACAGATAAGCGTCGATGTGTTCGCGGTGGAAATTTTAAATTAATTTATAATGCCGATACAACCACATCAATATACAAACCTATCAGCTATAGAAAAGAAATGAAAATGATACAGATATTAGACTCTCTTAATCAAAAAAATGAACTAAATACCTATTTTTCAAATTGGTTTTTAAATGAAAAAGAACGTTTTGAATTGTATGAAGTTTCTTCTGATTACTATGAAAGTAAAAACCTAATACGTAATCCAAAATACAAACAAATTTTCATAAGATTACGAAAGCATTTATTTGAGTGGATGGATAGTTCTGATTTTGGAAACATAAGTGAATCGAATATGCTAGAGCACATGTTTACTGAATCTATTTCAATACCAAAATTAAATGCCCCAAACTTAATTGAAAGTGATGCTGGATATCTTATTGAATCCAATAATCTAAATACCTCTGTTGGGTGGAGAAATAAAAATGAAACTACTTGGAATGTTTATCAGAAAAACGAGATAATTCAAACTAATAATGATTTTGAAATTTTACTATTTCGACCAGGACATGAAACATTTATAAAAGCAGTTAAAAAATAAATCTAATTTGTTATTGAATAAGAAAAGGAATATTAGCTACTGAACTTTGTCCTTTATCATTTTTTACAAAAGCAAACAACCTATATGCTCCTTTCTTTTTAGGACTTATAAAAATGAGTTCATTTTCAGTTTGCCTAACTATTTCAAATGGAATTGGATCAGGAGATTTTTGAATATCACCACCAATTTTGTTGCTAAATGCTTCAGGGTATAGAACATATTCTATATTTACTTTTTTGTTATTATATTTAGAATACTCTATTTTCACAGTTGCCTGCCTTGATGGTTCAATTATATGATCTTTTCTCCATCCTATATTTTCTAATGATATATCTCTTATTGATGGAGCTCGTGAATTTGGCCATTCTCCTTTCCAGCAATAATGCATTACATCGACTGCTTCAGTTGGGTTTCCATTCTTTAAAAACATTCCATGCCATGTTGCTGTTGATTCTTGTTTTTGCCCCCATAAAAAACAGTAACTTCCTAAACAACGCTCTTTATCTTCTACAATCAATTCTTGATATCTCCTCAACCGCTGATCTGCTTTAAAGCCGTTTGGAGGTTCAACCTTAGCTTTCCACGATGTTGTTTTCGCTTCAAAAGGTCCATTAACACCCCATTCAGTAACTATATAAGGCTTATCCCAATTAAACTTTCTGAGATTTGCACCAGCATTTTCTATTGAACCATAAACATTGAGGCCTAAAATATCTACACTTGGACAATATTTTTTAATNTAATATGCTTTAGAAGGATCTACTCCAGCAATTACAGTCATTGTAGGATGGTTTGGATCAACCTCTTTTATAAATTTTGCNANAATCTCTATAGTTTCCCAAACTTTAAAATTACTATACTTAAGGTCAACCTCATTTCCGATACCCCAAANNAATAAGGCAGGATGATCNTTATATTTTAAAACTTCATTCTTTAGTTNTTCAATTTGNCCTTTAACAGCATATTCATTATTGTAGTCCATACCACTTCTTTCTGGCCTNACATGTANTCCAAGAGTAACTGNTAAACCATGTTGATGAGCAGANTCTAAAAGAGAACTNTTNTTTGTACTCCAAATTCGAATTGAATTGGCTCCTGAATTTACNAANAAATCGAAATGATCTTTAGCTCCTGCACCTTTNATATAATAAGGAANACCATTTTTTNGTAATTCAAAATTTCCTTGANTATTNNTAGAAACTTCAACTTTACTAACTTGAGAATATGTTTTGTNAGAAAATGCAATAAATANNATCAGTANAAANACAAAATTTATATTCCTTTCCATTGCGTTGGTTTTTGAGGGTTACCACGAAATTCAATTAGTTGAAAATTNCCAACTTCAAACTGATTACCACTGAGAACTTNAAATCTAATNTCTTTTAATGATTNCCATGTAAATTTNTCATGTTCTTCTAATGATTTTAGNGGAAGATAAGCATCATAAATTCCATCTCCNCTATTTATAAAGTTACTATCATTTAGNACTATCTGTAATCTTCTTTTTTTACCTTTATATGAAAATAAAAATACCTTTAGTTTTGGTAACTCGTTTGCTTTTATTTTAAATTTAATTGCAGATGTTCTATAAATTGATGATATATCTACATGCATCCACTGGNANGGAGAAAATCCNAATGTATTCCATTTTAAATCTTTTGATTNANGATAATCAACAACTACACTTTCATTTTTAAAGGAATTTCCAAATTTAAGACTAGATGAATATTTTGTATTTATGCCCCACCAATATTCTTTTCCTACTCCNANATCTTGTGGNTGAGAATCAAATAATTTAGTNAATTTTTCTTTTGACTTANTGTAATTATAATTATATGGNACAATTTTGATATTATCTATATGTAAATCACCCTTTCTTTGAAATTCAAGACGAAGTTCTTTNATATTACTCATATTAACTCCTTTTTTTTCATAATTGAANGCCTGCAGAGGAATTTGTATTNTTCTCCACATAGTNTCAATTTTTCCTCCCTCAAGATCTAAATAATTAATATTAGCTCTACATTGTTTACCNCCGTAATCAACGAGAANAAAAAACATAGGTACATTAGANAGTNTTCCCGAATCTATTCGTACTCGCAGCTCAATTGCTGTAGATTCTAGAATTGGTTTAAGATTTTTGACTTTGTAATTACTCCATTTTAAACCAATTGCTACATATTTACAATCAGACTCATTCCATTTTATATGAAGATGGTCTTCTCCAACATAACTATTATTANNTTTGTAAGATACTTGTTTGCATGNGTTAGTTTTTACACCCCACAACCCATTTTCTTTAGAATCNTTGAAAAGTATTTTATAAGGNAATTGNTCAAATGNCGAAACAGATTTTGATGGCTCATAAATACTAACATCTCGCATTGNACCGCAAGAANCTACAGAAAATACAAAAACTACTATTNCTATTTTTTTAGCTATTTTCATTANTGATCTAATAAACTAGAGTTTACAGTGAAAATAATATGATCAATATCTGTTCGAACATCTTTACCAAAATTTTCTGGNCAAACTGGATTTCCAGATGATGAAGGACAAGCTTGACATGAGATTCTAATCGCTCTAATATCACTTGGATTCATATTAAAATTAATATTTGGATCGTTTGCAGAGACTGGCTCAAAATCTGAGTATCTAAATGATTTTAGTTGCCAACCTTCCCAATCNACAGGTATCTTCATTTTATAAACNTCCATATTTGACTCAAAAATATCTGATGCATTATTGTTAGTATTATCATTAAATGGAACCACTGTTTCTTCNGATATTAAAATATTAATAAATTGTCCAGTATGTAAGTCTTGTAAATCTGATANAATACCTATATTTAAATATAATTCTTCTGGATTTTGTGTAGCATCAGAAATATTTAATGGTAANTCAATAGCTCCTAAAGCCCAGTCCCAATTTACTCTACCNCCCATTTTGTAATAGTAATTTCCTAATAGAGGGANATCACTNGCTAAAGAAAAAGTCATACCTCCNCCATCNTTATTATANTGAACNAGNCCATTTTCAGGAAATCCATTTTCAAAACTCTCNACCCATATTCCATCCTCATAATTTTTTNCTGAAATAATATTAATTGTATCTCTAATTGTATCAATTTCATTTTCAATAGTNAATTCTACAACACACTCTTCCTCAGAAAAAAATGGAATCTGTGATGGTCCNCCGTTCCANAAAATATTATTGGAATCAATGACACTTGAAAAACCTGTTATTAATNTAGTGGCATTAGTGCTTGTTCCCATAATAGAAATTNTCCACTCAACAGGTTTGTTGAACTTACAATNAAANCCAACTTGTTCNTTNTCAGNAAAATTAGGATTTTTATTTGTTATTGAAAGTGATTCTATTAATTCAAAATCTGCATATAAAGTTTCAATTAATGGACCTTCAAACTCTTTTTTTGTACAACTATGTGTTAAGNATAAAACNCNAATAAAAAGAAAAATTTTTGTTTTTATTTTCATAATTTAACNGATAAAATTAATAATAATCTATTGTATTTGTAATCTAAACTTGGTTGATCAACAAATTTTAGTCCCCACCAATTGTAATGAANATTAGCATAAACATTTTTTCTNAACTTATACATTGTTCCTATAGAAAGCATATGATCTTTTTGNTCNATCTGAGAAGGAGTGTAATATNTTATATTACCAAAATTATCTCGTTGAATNAAGAATTCNTTACCATTAGCATTAAATTGCTTATATGATGCTTGAACAAAAAACTTTTTAGCTAGTTCAGCATTAACTGANATANTCATATGATTACTAATTAAATTNAATGAAGAAATCTCATCTCCTNCTCTANCTGTGCGTTCACTTTCTGATGATGCAATAAGACTAAGTTCATTTTTTAAATTAAGTGATTTATGTAAATTAATTTTTAAAGCACCCTTTAAAAGTCTAAAACTTCTTTTTTCTANAGCTCCTTGACCTATTANCTCTTTATAAAATCCAGTCTTAATTTTAANTANAANAAGCTTATTGCTATTATTTATTTTTGCGTTNAAATAGACTCCACTTCTATTAGGNGTAGCGTCACCATAAGGAAGTATATTTGAATATATTGGGTTGAANGCCATTANTAAGCTAGAAATATCTTGATTATACAATTGTTCATCTGAAACCAAATCAAACAANGAAGGTTGTCTTGGAACAGACATATTGGTNTAAAATGGATAAATCGTATTATTATTACCATCAATANAATCNATACGTCTTGTTTGNGANCCTGNACTTCTAAAATCAGGATCTACATAACGATAACCTAGCTTAAANAGTAATGTGGAATCTTTTTTAATGTATCTGTTGTCTATTTCAAAGTACATTCCTTNAGTTTCATTTGAAGTANAATCTTCTATTTNATTTTCTAGTTCAGNNTGCAACCAATATCTNCTAGAAAAACCTGTTTGAANCTTTTGTTTTAAAGAATAATTGGTATTATCAATACTGTGTANTAATGATAAATCATAAACAGGATTTCTTACTGAAATATTTTTAGTTCCACTTGANGGCACCTCAAATAAGTTAATATGGTTTAAAGATAATNAGAGTTTTTTATTGATTTTAGAAAAAATAGATCCACCTGANAATAAAAGATCACTTGTATATNTAGTTTCATTTATTTGACTCGATCCNTTTGGTCTNGAAATAAAAAAATCAAAGTCTAAGTTTCTAATATATCTATCAAATTTAAAAGAAAAATCGGTTTGNATACCTTGCAAACGCCATCTATTNTCAATGTAAAAGTTTTCATAATGAATAATATCACGATATGGTTTTAAAATCTGANTTNCAAAAAATGAAAGTTCTTCATCNTAATTATAAAGAGTAAACTTAGATTGCTTTAAAAAAAGATCNCCNACACTAAANCGAATCTTATTATTTATGATACCTTTAGCNNTNAGCTGTCGAACACTTATTTGAGTACCTGATCCAAAAAAACTACCAAAAGAATTACGTATACGAAGTTGCGCAAAAATTTCAAGATCCTTGATTGGATTTACATGAGTGTTAAGGTCTAACAAATTATAGCCATTTGACGAATTCTTAGNAGATAATGTGTCGCTCATANTTTTATCAATAGCATCACGAGCAAAATAAGANCGAGAAAGTCCNTCAAACCAAATATTCTCATTTNNCTGTGCATGAAGACTCATNGCNGACAAAAAGANAATTAAAATTAATATGTTTCTTTTCATATTTTAAAAGTTTATTTTTAATTCAAGTATCATCTCCCAACCTTTTAAATGATTTTCTATAAANTTAGGNTCANAATACCTGTANTTGTTGNAGCGGTAAAATACCATTGCATTATNACCAATTTTATAGTCNAAACCAAATCCTANGAGAGTATTTTTTTGGTTTCTATAGTTCGTATANCTATATAGATTTTCAANNCCCAATTTTTCAAAAAAAACATTTGAAGAAGAAGNCTTTTCACTATCTCCTTTATCAGTANAGGTGTTTCCTAATATTTTTTCTATTCCATAACTTANAACTANTGCCGCTTTTTCATTTAGTTCTATGCTGAANTCTATTTCTTCNCTAAATTGACTNATAAATGCTTGATTTCCAANCTGAGGNAANATCTTTANNTTTNTTTGACAAGTNTTTAAGCGTGTTAAAGAAAANATATANTAGTTCTTGCCAAAAATCNTNTTNTTATATTTNGCTTGAAATTCAATGGTATTGAAAAACTTCTTAAAGTTTGCTAATCCACTTGCAGTTGTATCACTAAGATTAACGTTTTCNTAAACACCTCTNTANGTTGAATTTAATGCATTNTACGGACCCCAGTTTTGAGCAAAAAGATAGATTCTAGACAGAGTCTGGCTATTNACATTATGNATNTAAGACAATGCTGCATTTGANGNNTCAATCTCTNNAAATAGACCAATACCTCCATTAAGCTTTAATTTACCTATTACAANGTCNGNATTTACAGANATACCTTGTCTATTATTTACAGGAAATCCTANGCCAACCATTGGACTTTGATAAGGAGTTCTTACAGTGGCTCCAATACCTTCAACATTTGGAAAAACTTCNAGTACAGATGTGTTTAAAAAATTTCCCGTCACGTTAACAAATTGTGGAGAAATTCTATAAAGCTGTAAATTTAGTGGTATCTTATATGTTTTAGCAGTTTTAATATTTAAAAGTATNGCTTCTCCGTANCCAAGTTTTTTATCNGGATCATCATAATTTCCAAGTGCANATTCCATTTGTACTTGTANNTTATTCCATTTCTTATCAAATTCAAAAGNATGAATCAAATAACTTCTTTTGTCATAACTGAGNGNATCAATATCTGACCATGAAGAAAGATAATTATAAGAAATTTTAAAGTCAGNATTTATTGTNTTTTTGATCTGAAANGANCCAGTAAAATTATCAAGANTTTCAAAGAAAGAGCGATTAAAATTNCTTTTACCAATAACTCCTTTTAAAGAAAANTTATAAGGCATNCTTATNCCTTGAAGAAATATTCCTTGAAAAGCACGGCTTCCATATCTTATTCCTTGATCNATCAATCCACTATTATAATATTTTGAATAGCGNTTTATTGGAAGTTTATTNAGTGGTGTTTGTGGTCTTCTTTCANATATGCTTAATCTNTTNAAAGANCGNTTTCCCCAAANAGTTAGTCGNCTTTGNCTNTACCAAGANACACCTCCTACTTTAAAATTTAACAAANCATATTTTGTAGCAATTGATGTNGATAANTTAAGNCCNAGATTTAAAGTTAANTCTTGTGAAAATTGCGGGGAAGGACCTTTGNANAAACTATTTAGCATAAGATCTGCTCCAAANNTTATTTTATCTTTTGTNTTTCCGTTTAATTTNAAAAGAAANATCGGTTCTCTATAGATATCNCCTGAGCTTATAACAACTGTTTTGCCACTNTTATTTGGAAATGTTTCTTTTTGATTNCGTACANANCCTAAAAACCTATAATATCCTGAAAAAGAAATAGAACTNGAGGGNTTCTTAAAACTCAAAATATTACTACTAAAAGACNTTTGCTNGATAATTGTATCTTGNCTATAGGAAGACACCCCCCACATAAAGAAAATGATCAANAATGATCTCCTCATAACATNTAAGAAATGTTAAATTTTTACTAAATTANTAAATATATNTTGTANGGCAAATCTTTTAAGTGTGATATTTACACTTAGAATTATTTACAAAAAATTTAATACCTCGAATTAATTTTTTTTAATGGTATATTTTTCCAAGTAATTCCATCTTTCCATTTAGGAGCTTGTACATCTTTTAGATAATTTTCTAAAATTTCTTCGAGTTCTTTGGCTTTCTGTGGATTTTGACGAGCTACATCCAACTGTTCCATTTTATCTTTTACTAAATCAAATAGAAGAATTGATTTGTCATCCTCAAATTTGATTAGCTTGTAATCACCTTTTCTAACCGCTGAATGTGGTCTTTTTAAAGCAATACCATTTTTATAAGGAACGTGGAAGAAAATACCTTCAACTTCTCTTTTGATTTGCTTTATATTTTCATTAAAAAGGACTGATGCGAAACTTCCGCCATCGATTTCAGATAAAACAATTTTCTTATTACCAGCAAGTTCAATTAATGTTGGTAAAATATCCGATCCTGAAACAGGTGCTGAAGATTCTGATCCCTTTTTAATTCCTGGCCCTGCAACAATTAGTGGCACTCTTATTCCTCCTTCATAAGCATCCCACTTTCCTCTGCTTAAAGGATAATTATAACTTTTATCATACTTTTTAGCTCCTGGAATATTTGGAACAGATCCGTTGTCTGACATGTAAAAAATATATGTATTATCCTCCAACTCTAGATCTTTAATTTTTTTTAATAAAATTCCAAGGCTCTCATCCAAATTAAAAGTCATGGCTGCCAATCCCGGATCTATGTGTTGATTGCCTTTGGGTTTTTCTTTGAAGTGAGTGTAGCTTTTCGATTTTGATTCTATATTCGAATGCACAGCATAGTGTGAAATTTGAAGAAAAAATGGTATGTTTTTCTCTGAACAAATATCAATAAACTGTATTGCTTTATCAGTGAGAGAAAAAATATTTTTTGGATCCTTTTTAACTACATTTTTCCATTGACTTTTATTATTATCAAAATTTCCGTGCTTATTTTTAGTTGGACCATCGCTGATGTCATAACCCAAAACTGAAGGATTACTTCCCATACCCCATTTACCAAAATGAGCTGCTCTGTATTCATTATTAATTTTTTTTAGTGCTTTAGGAATACTTATGAATCCCATGTGATCAATATGATCAGTATTCATTCCAACTCGAATTAATGAAAGTCTAGCTGGAGTTTTACCAAATTGAATACTGTAACGTGAGGGAGCACAAACTGGTGCGCTTGAATAAGCGTCAGAAAAACGCATACCTTCTTCTGCAAGAAGTTCTAAATTTGGTGTTTCAAAATAATCACTTTTTGAGCCAATCTCATTATGCATCATTTGAACTGACGTCCCATTCCAACCTTGATCATCAGCAAGTATAAATATAATATTAGGTGAATTAAGGGTCTTTTCTTTTGATTGATGATTGTTTGAACATGAATAAATACATACTAAAACTCCAAAAGTGAAAAAAAATTTTTTAATAAATTTAGAATATCCAATTTGCATCATATAATTATAAAAGTATTTATATATTGGTTATTGATTTATTTATCTTTAAAATATATTATTTCTCCATTTAAATCATGAATATCACCAGAAGTAATATTTTTCGCCTTGTACATAGATTTTGCATTTTCAAATTGTCTACCAAGTCCCTCAGGCTTACTTGATGCTTCAGAAATTCTTTGATTAATTAATGCTTTTAAAGTATCCATTACATCTCGATATTCTAGATTACTTGCAAGATTTATTAGTTCATTCTTATCATTTTTATGATCATAAAGCTCATAACCTAATTCTCCATTTACTCCCCATTTTGTAAGTCTGAAACGTTTTGTTTTGATGGTATATCCATTTCGCCACCTTGTAAGTGCACTTTCTCGAACTGAAGCATTTGTATCTTTCATTAAAGGCACCAAACTTTTTCCAACAACGTGCAAAGGGGTATTAATATTGGTTAAATCCATAAGAGTTGGATAGACATCTATTAACTCGACCGGACTAATAGTCTTAACATCCTTATTTTTTATAGATGGGGAAGAAATAATTAATGGTATTCGTGTTGAATTTTCAAAGAGGGTTTGTTTTTGCCAGTGACCGTGTTCACCCAAATGATAACCGTGATCGGAGGTGAACACTACAACAGTATTTTTATCTAAGTCTAAAGATTTTAGATGATCAAGAATACGGCCTACCTGTGCATCTACAAATGTAATTGTAGAATAATAAGCTTCTTTAATTTCTTGAGCTAGCTCTTTTTCTAGATTAAGTTGATTTTTTTTTGCTCTAATTGATTTAACAGCGGGCTTAGGTAAAGTGGCTAGGTATTCATTAGAAACTTCTGGTATTTCTATTTTTTTTCTATCGTAAAAATCAAAATATTCTTTTGGAGCAACAAAAGGTGTATGTGGCCTAAAAAAACCTACTGCTAAAAAAAAAGGTGTTTCACTACTAGCAAAATAATCAAGCTTTTTAATTGCTTCGCTTGCAGCAATACCATCAGTTTGCTCATTATCTTCACCTTCTGCAGCTAACCAACTCAATGTTCCTCCATATTTTCTTGCACTTAAGGTCTTAATTTTATATTCCTCAATTTTATCTCTTCCATATGGATTTACGGTTTGATCCCAAGAATATATATCGTCGTTTCCTGAAGTGCCAATCGCACTTGGGTTATCATAATGAAACATTTTTCCAATTCGAACAGATTGATAACCTGATTGTCTAAAACGTTGACCTAAAGTAATAACATCTGGTATAGAGTTTCTAAGATTCATATTATTTCTTGTAATCTTAGTTTGATTGGTATACATACCTGTCATAAATGAAGCTCTTGAAGGACCACATAGAGGATATTGATTATGAGCATTTTCAAACAAAATTCCCTTTTCAGCAAAACGATCAATATTAGGTGTTTTAACTACCAAATTTCCATATGCACCCAAATCACAGTTTAAATCATCAGCAATAATCAACAATACATTTAATTTTTCTTTAGAATTTGTATTTCTTTTAACTTCAGAACAACTAAACAAAAAGAATAAATCTAGAAAAAAAAGAAATTTGATTATATATTTATGCATAAAAGCACGTTTATAAGCTTGTTGTTTAATTTAGTATAATTTTTCTTGTTACCCATTCATTTTTAATTAAACAACTTAAAAAATAAAATGAATTTTTTAGTTGCGATGTATGAATAAAAACTTTTGTCTTTTTAGGTGACATTTCAAATACTATCCTTCCTGATAGATCTTTAATTTCTAAAGACTCAATTAGATATTTTGATTCAATAAATAAATCACCATTGGTTGGGTTTGGAAAGGTTTTTAGAGAAACATAATTTTTATCTATTTCAGTGTTTGTTGTATTTGAGATGCAATCTGATGGCACTCCATTTAAACTTAAGGCATCAAATTCTACATCACCACTAGAAAACTGAAACTTAACGGCTCTATCAAAAGTAACTGCAGGTACTGTTATACTATTAGAACCTAATGTTAATACTACTGGATTTCCAAAAAAATCATTACCGTTAGCAACGGTTTTATAAACTCTAACGTTAGCTCCACCTGCTGGTAAAGATGTTACATTCATAGTAAATGTTTGAGAAGCTTGACTAGCAACTCCATCTGCAATAGTTGTTGCGACAAGAACATAAGGCCAAGCAGCAGGTCCTGTGATAAAATCACTGCACAAGCTAATTAATGATGTAGATGATGGAGGTAATGGTGCCACGCATGTCGATGCAACTCCATTTAAACTTAAGGCATCAAATTCTACATCACCACTAGAGAACTGAAACTTAACTGCTCTATCAAAAGTAACTGCAGATACTGTAATACTATTAGAACCAAGTGTTAAAGCAATCGGATTTCCGAAAAAGGAACTTCCATTTGCAGTAGTTTTATATACTCGAACGTTTGCTCCGCCAGCAGGTAATGAGATAACATTCATAGTATATGTCTGAGAAGCTTGACTTGCCGCTCCTGCACTTAAAGTTGTTGCCTCCAGTACATAAGGCCATGCAGTTACACTGCCAGCAACAAAATCTCCACAAGTACTAATTAATGATGAAGTTTGTGCAAAAACATTAAAAGAAGAAACAAAAAATGTAATTAACAAAAAATATATTTTCATTTTTTTCAATAAAAGATTGGAGAAACAATAAATACCAATAGAAATTAAGTTCACACTGCTATGATCAATAGTAATATTAGTTTTTTTCATATTAAAGTATTTAAATATCTGCTCTTTAAAACTGGAAAATTATTTTTTGTTCTTGTTAGATTCTTTATAAATTTTTGGTTCATTATAAACTCTTCGAATAACAGTATCTGTCATTTTTTTCATCTCTTCTATTGAACCATCATCTTTATATTCTTTTCGAAGTTTTTGAAGTTCTTTTTTAAGACTTTCAATCAGTCCTGGTGAAGCCTGAGCATATATATTATTCATTTCATTAGGGTCTGTTTTTAAATCGTATAATTCCCATTCATCCATTGAATAATAGAAGTGCATTAGCTTATACCTATCTGTTTTTATACCATAATGTGGTTGCACCTTGTGCCATATAGGCCATTCATAATAATGATAATAAACAGATTTTCTTTGATTCATTTCTTTTCCTTCAAAGACTCCTTTAAAACTTTTTCCCTGCATCTCTGACGGGACTTCTATACCAGCCATATCAAGAAGTGTTGGGGCAAAATCAACATTCATAATCATAGCATCTGAAGAGGTGCCGGCTTCAATGATTTCTGGATTTTTAATTACAAACGGCATTCTAAACGATTCTTCATACATCCATCTTTTATCAAACCATCCATGCTCACCAAGATAAAACCCTTGATCGGAGGTATAAACAACAATAGTGTTTTCACTTAAACCATTTTCTTCTAAATAATCTAAAACACTTCCTACTGCACGATCAATACCAGCAACACATCTCAAATAATCTTTTATATAAGTTTGGAATTTCCAATATTTTAGAGCATCCCCTTTTAGTGTATCGCTTGGTGACCAATATTGTCCTTTATCCCCATAGGCAAGCCAACGTAATGAATCTCTTCTTGAAAGTCCTGAAGGAGGTATTTGTTTCATATCTCTTCTATTAAGATGTTTACCAATTTCCATCATGTTTTCACTTGCCGCAAGTCGTCCCTCATAATTATCATTAAAGGTTTCAGGAAGTGGGAAATCAAAATCACTGAAAAGTTCATGATAAATTGAGTCCGGTCTCCAGTCTCTATGAGGAGCTTTGAACTGATACAATAGCATAAAGGGTTTTGTAGTATCTCGATTTGACAACCAATCTATACAATCATTTTCAATAGCTTGAGTTACATGAAGTTTAGTTTCAACTACAGTATCAGTTCCATTAATACAAAATTGAGGCTTATAATAAGTTCCTTGTCCGCCCCA